>CAYOKC010000049.1:0-24027 GCA_964404415.1 uncultured Leptolinea sp.
AATCCCGTCAGTGGGTTTGCGTACCCGAAGCGCAGACTCCTTTTCGACCGGATCCGACCCCGGGTGTGTATGCGACAGAACCATTTCCATCTCTCCACTAACTATCGATGTGTTATATAATAGAAAATAAATCCTATTTTGAAAGAGCGGCGTACTTATGGAAACCATCAATACCATTCAAATGCGTGACGAATCCATCATCCCGGATCAGGCTGTTCTTGCCGGCATTCTGGGTGACTCCTTCATGGCCTATCAGGCGCTAATCACACTCTTTGACGATAACCAGCTTACCCATCAATGGCGCTATTACAAAGACGGCAAAGCGTGGCTGTGCAAGGTGCAGAAAAAAGATAAGACCATCGTGTGGATGTCTGCCTGGAAGGGGTTTGTGAAGGCCACCATCTACGTCCCGGAAAAGTATATCGACCAGGTTTTCGCGCTGGAAATCAGCGAGGACCGGAAAGAGTACTTCCGGCAATCAAAAAATATGGGCAAATCCAGGGCGTGTACTTTTGAGATCAAAACAGTTGAAGTGCTGGATGATTTTAACAAAGTAATGCAAGTCAAGATCAAAATTAAATAATGATTTCAAGCAAGCCTGTCAATTGACAGAAATCCCTTAACGATGGCTGCCATTTCATCCGGTGACTTCAGGCAGCCATCGTTCAGCCACAGGATCAGGATGCGCATAAATCCGCCGGCGCTAAAAGCCAGCGCGTAACGCAGGGTCTCGGCGGATAGCGATGCCACGTCACCCCGGGCTTCATGGAAAGCAATGGGGAGAAATAAGTCCACCCGTGCCTGGAACATGGGTAAAAGGTTGTAGCGGTTGACCGTCAATAAAATGTCTTGATACGTTTGCATGTGGGTAAAAAATACCCGGGTGATGTTGGGCAGTGACAGGTCCGGCTCGGTGACGATGCGTTCGCGGTACCCGGCCCAGATACGGTCAAAACAGCCTTCCAGTATCTCTTCTTTGGATGTGAAATTCCGGTAGAAGGTGCGCCGTGAGAGACCCGCCCGGTAGGCGATCTCCTGGATGGTGATCTCCGTGTAGTTTTCCGTGCGCATCAGTTGCAGCAGGGCGGTTTCCAGCTCGTGTTTTGACCGGTCGGATACCGGATTGCCTTTATTTTTATCTGTCATTTCTACCCGTACCGTCACATTTTTGCGGATATGTGGCGATGAGCTGAAAAACAGTTGACCGCCACCTGGCGCTCATTATAATGACGTCAAATGATCGGCACAAGTGTGACGATCAAGTGGAGGATGTGATGGATTCAATGAACTTCATAGTCTGGTTATTGCCTGTTATTTTCATGATGCATGATTTCGAAGAGATCATTATGGTAGAAGTGTGGGACAAACGGTTTCACGGGCGGATCATGAAAAAATTCCCGAAACGCCGCCCGTTCGGGCTGGGAATAAATTATGCCTGGCAGACACCTACACTATCCATCGCCGTAGCCATTGAGTTTGTGCTTTTTACCATGGTCAGTTTCTTCTCAGTGCTTTTCCAGAATTACCTGTTGTGGTTCAGCGCTTTCCTCGGTTTACTGATACATATGGTAGTCATCCATATCCTGGCCTGTTTCTGGTTCAAGGGGTATGTGCCGGGTGCGATCACTTCGGCTATACTGCTGATCCCGGGGATTGTTTACCTTATGAAAGCCCAGACCATTCTGCGGTATGACACTGGAACGATACTGCTGGCCGGTGCTATTGGTATCGCTTTGTTGGCGGCTATCCTTCCGGCGCTGCATAAGTTCATGGGTGTCGCGGACCGCTGGCTGGACGCGTATTCCGATCCTGCGGCAAACCGCTGACCGGCCGGAAATGTTACCCATTGTTGTATGCCGCCCCTTTAAGGGGCGGTTTTTGTTCCGGCAGGTTTTTGGCATAGTACAGTAGAATCACCCTGGTTCACATTTTTTCATCAAGTACCGGATCATTTATGGGCGATAAGAAGAAGCAATTTTATGTGGTGGTCAAAGGACGCAACCCCGGACTGTTTACAAAATGGTTCGGCGCGGGCGAAGCGGCCGAACAGATTCAGGGGTACCCCGAAGCTGTGTATAAGGGTTTCTTCACACGTGATGAGGCCATCAAATGGCTGCGGAGTTTTTCCTCCGATGCC
Organism: uncultured Leptolinea sp.; assembly: GCA_964404415.1. Taxonomy (GTDB): domain Bacteria; phylum Chloroflexota; class Anaerolineae; order Anaerolineales; family Anaerolineaceae; genus Leptolinea. The sequence goes on from CAYOKC010000049.1 coordinate 2,138, forward strand.
CTTACGCCTAACCTTCAAGCCCTGTTAAATGAGACCGAAGGTAGCGTCGCGCAGTCAGACCCTATCGAAGAACTGGTCAAGACAGGAAAAATTGTCATCTACACCGACGGCAGCGCGATGAACAACCCCGGCCCCGGCGGCTATGGCGTGGTGTTGAAATTCAACCAACACCGCAAAGAACTCTCCGGCGGTTTCCGGCAGACCACCAACAACCGTATGGAGGTTTATGCCTGCATTGCCGGATTGAGGTCACTGAAACAGCCCTCGGATGTGGTGATCATCAGCGATTCGAAGTATGTGGTGGAAAGCATGAACCAGGGCTGGGCAAAGAGATGGCAGGCCAACGGATGGCAGCGCAATGGGAAAGAGAAAGCCGAAAATGCCGATCTGTGGGCCGAATTGCTTCAACTCAGTGACCAGCACAAGGTTGAATTCCGCTGGATTAAGGGTCACAACAGCACCAAAGAAAATGAACGTTGCGACCGGTTGGCTTTGGCCGCGGCGCAGGGCGCTGGTTTGCCTGCTGATGAGGGGTTTGAAGAGAAAGAGCGGCTTAAACCGCCAGGTTTGTTTGATAGCTGATACGGAGAATTAACAAATGAAATATTTTGGCGATGGGTTAAGTGAAGTTCACAAAGAATTAAACAGCCTGATCAGAAAGCCGGTCGAATGGGGTATGGCCAGGCAGCTTTTTCTCGGTCTGCATGCCTGCCTGCATCTATCCGTAGTGTCTTCCAGTCAACCTAATGAGGTGGATGCCATTTTCGGTGATATGCGCCCGCTTGAATTCCGCATGATGCCATCAGCTAAATCACAGACGATAGCCTGGGTTCTATGGCACATCGCCCGGATCGAAGACATGACAATGGGTATTCTGGTCAATAACGGCGATCAAATTTTTGATGGTACGTGGAAAGAGAAAATCCATTCACCCATAACCGATACAGGCAACGCCCTTACCCGTGATGAGGTCATTCACCTCGGAAACGAACTGGCTATAGACGCGCTCATGGCATATCGCAATGCCGTTGGAAAACAAACCCGAAAAATTATTCTGCAGCTTGATGCAGCGGAAATGAAGCGAAAAGTCACCCGTAACGATTTGGATAAAATCCGGGTTGAAGGCGGGGTGACGGATCACGCAAATTCCGCCTGGCTGCTGGATTTCTGGGGCGGCAAAGATGTTGCCGGGCTTTTGCTTATGCCTCCAACACGCCATGTGATGCTGCATCTAAATGAATGCAGTAAATGGAAACAGCATATCCGCGATGGAAAAACGTGTTATTACGCGGGTTGATCTGCACAGCAATTAGTTTAAAAAAAGAGGTTGTAACCTTTCACAGGCTAACAACCTCTTACTTTTTCAGGCAATTATCATATTATTGAAAACATTATAGGCGGATGACACCTATTGAAGTTTGAGTATCGAGGTGGAACGGGAAGCGGGAGCCATTTACCGTTACTTCATACTCACCCGGGAAGCCGCTGACCGCCAACTTACCGCTGGCATCCGTCACCATCTCTACCGGTGACAGCCACCACTCGCCCTTGACGCGTTTCATCAACTCATCGTAAGCCGGTTTGGCGGATCCGTCGCGCCGCACAAGGCCGCCCGGGGCATTCAGCCAATTGCCGTCCACCATATCCCACCAGGTGATGCTCTGTACCAGCGGGTGGGCAAACAGGGTTTCGTAATGCGTAATGGTCTCACGTGCCTGGCGTTCCTCGCCATCGGGCGTGGTCGGCCAGTCAGTCACCTGGTAATCGTTCAGGTCAACGATCTCCGGCGGCATCAGGCGGCCGGATACCAGTGTGGTTTCGGTGAAGTGCAGGGGCAGATTGAACCGGCTGAAGCGTTCCAATATCTTCAGGGTCTTCTCAACACCCCAGTACCCCTGGTGCATGTGGCTCTGCAGGCCGATGGCGTCAAACTTGATGCCGGCTTCCAGGCAGCCTTCCACCAGAATGTCATACGCGTCTGACATATCGAAGTCATTGATCAAGAATACGGCGCCCGGGTTTTCGGCGCGGGCGGTTTCAAACACGGTACGGATCAGCGGGATGCGCCCCATCTCTTTGCAGATGCGGGTGATGCCATTGTCGTATTTGTCGAACACCGGCATGATCACCGCTTCGTTGATCACATCCCACATATCGATCAGGCCTTTGAAGCCGGAGACGTCACGCTGGATACGCGTCTTCTGCTCTTTCAGGATATCGGCGTTGGAAAGCGGCAGCAGCCAATCGGCGCACATCGTATGCCAGGTAAGGGGATGCCCTTTTACTTTGAGGTTATGGTCAACACACCATTGCGCGGCGCGCCGTAAAGGTTCTGTGCGGGGTTGACCGCGGTTGGGTTCAAATTGACCCCAGTAGAACGGCAGTGTGGCGGCGTTGAAAAGCCCGGTAAGCCGGTCTGCCCGGATCTGCGCCAGCTCAAGGTCTTTGCCGGAGTACTCGCCGCCGGCCAGCGGGACGGTATCAAAAGCGGCCGTGCCAAACAGGAATTTGTGTTGGGTCTGCGCAACGGTCACCGGATGGTTGGCGAGAGGTACCCCGCTAACGTCCAACAGGGTGAGTGTGGTATTAACCTTGCGGTTCTCAATATTCTTATTCACAGACTCCTCCAGTAAAAAGTAATTCGTTTGATCTCCATCAGGGATTATATCTGTTTCCAAATTATTTTGATTACATGGGCACACGGTGTTTTCGTTACACATCATGGATAACCCAATCGAATAATTGGTTTAACATACTATAATTTTCGTACAGGATCTTAAAGAGGGGTTGTCTGTAATTGATTCCGGTCCGGTCGCGAGCGTTGAGCTTTTTTGTAACCTAAAAGTCCATTCGTTGTGGGACATCCGTAAAAAGATAGACTTGATAATCAAGTAATCATCCTCTACCCCCTTTTTTTCATTCACAGCTTATCCCAACTAAAGCATTTTTTAGAGTCCATCCAATTACCGGTTCATTTCCTGACGATCTTGTTTTGAAAGGACTGTTATGCAATTCCCCCGTCAATTCCTCAAAATGGAACCAGTCAATTGGATCATAATTACAGCCGCTGCCATCAAATTCGCATTGCAGGTGTATGTCGCACCCGGGTATGGGTACTTCGGCGATGAGTTATACACCATGGCGCTCAGCCGGCACCTGGCTTTCGGGTATGTTGACCTTCCACCGCTGGTACCTGCCTTGATGGCTGTAAGTCGGGTTTTGTTGGGGGAATCCATGCTGGCGTTTCATGTAGTTCCTGCCCTTGCCGGTGCGATAATGCTCATTTTTATTTGCATGATCACCCGTCATTTAGGCGGGGGATGGTTTGCCGTTTTGACCAGCGCGCTGTTATGCATCGGCGTTCCTGTTTGGCTTAGTCTGGATTCGATTTTTTGTTACGATAGCATCGATCAGATGATTTTGGCGATTTTTTTATTTACTCTGGTACGGCTCCTAAAGAGCGGGAACGTCAAGTTGTGGCTGATGCTCGGGTTGATTGCCGGCATTGCCTGTATGACCAAAATGACCATGATGTTTCTGGGCCCCGGATTTCTGGCTGCGCTGCTTCTTTCTAAATACCGGAAACACCTGCTCACACCATGGCCATATCTTGGCGCGTTGATCTGCCTGATCATTGTTTCACCCTACATTATCTGGCAAATAGTAAACCAATGGCCGACCATGGAATACTGGACGGGTTATGGGACTATGCGGGTTTATAAAGCGGATATTCCCCAGTATTTAACCAATATTTTCGTCTATATGAACCCGTTTCTTCTACCTGTGTGGATTGCCGGGTTGTACCGCGTCTTCCGCCGGTTTAATGGGATTAATTATCGGTTTATTGGATATATGTTTTTGTTTACTCTGTGCCTGCTTTATTTTTTTCATGCCACACCGCGCCTGTTCATAGCAATGTTTATCCCGATAATCGCGGCTGCTTCCATCTTGTTGGAAGAGAGTTTGGCTTCTGTTAAATTGTCAAACGGGTTCAAGATCTTAACAACTGTATATATTTTGGCCGCAGTAATCTCAGTCATGCCGTCATCCCTACCCATCCTCCCATCTGATAAATTGCCTGAGATCTCTCAATCGTCAAAACATTGGATCGCGATGATGCGCGAATTTGTGGGTGGTGATAACAATTCTCCTTTCCTGTTGACTGGCCGGCTGGGCTGGGAAGAATTGACCCAAAAAGTCTCCGCGGTTTATGACGCCCTCCCGGAAGAAGAGCGCAACGTGGCTGGTATTTATACGGACACGTATATGGTTGCCGGAGCAATTGATCAATATGGGCCAAAATACGGCTTACCACACGCTGTCAGCGGATCGTTGACATACTATTTATGGGGTCCGGGGTACACCTGGGATGTGATGATAATTGTCGTGGGAGGGTCAAACACCCTGTCCATGTATCTTGATGATTGCAAACAAGAAAAGATAGTCAACGACCGGGAAATGCTCAATTTTTATAAACCGCATGTCTACGTTTGCCGGAACCCAAAAGTCAGCGCGGAACAGATTTGGAGCAGTATGAAGCAATATAGATAAACGCCAAATACTGTTATTCATTAACCCGGGAATGAGAGTAAATCGAAAGGCAATTGGATTATCAAATTTTCACCAGCCTTTGAAAATTCTATATACTATATATCCATGGATAATCGAATCCACACGCTAATCCTCTCAAAACTTTCCGGCGCAACCTCTGACGATGACATCGTTTTTGAGGTCTGCCAACAGACGGGTTTGACCTGGGAAGCCGCCCGCGCGTTGGTGGATGAGGTGAAAGGGGATCACGATACGGAAATCGAAATTCGTCAGTTTCCGATTAAGGGATTGCTGTCTATTGTATTTGTTGCTTTGGGTGTTATCCTGATCCTTGAACCGGCTATTCATCTGTGGTCAGTTCTCGGATTGACGGAAGTGATCGTGAAAGGTATTTCCACTCGAAACGGGCCTACGGTTGATACGGTCATCATGTTGATACAGAGCCGGTGTTCATTATTGAGTTGGTTTGAATTGCCATCAATAGCCTTTACCATGATGACTGGTACGGCCATCATTTTTGTTAATGTCAAATACGCCGGTGAAACCTGGCAAAACCTGATGTATATGCTTCAAAGAAAACCCTGATGAAATACCTTTTTTGTTTCGGGTATGAAACACCGGATCAATATGTGAATAACCGCCAGTATGGTTGGGATGACGAGGATTCGCGCGCGGTGTGGATTGATGCCGCTTCAAAGGAAGAAGCCATGGCAACAGGTCAGCGGTTTTCCCGGTCATTCATCGAACGGTTATTCGCGGAAAAGGGCCAGTCTCTGCCTTTTGTTTGGACCGGAAAAATGTATGCCTGCTGGATTGAGGAAAACCCCACAGACAGGTGGCCGCCTGAAACCCTTTCAGCACTGGACTGCATAACGCCGTAACTGCGGATTATCGCGTTTCAAATTCCTATTTGTGAAATAGCGGGGGGATTCGCTATAATCGGATGTATGGAAAAAGAAACCGGGCCGGGAACATTCTTCATCGGCACATCGGGCTGGACATATGACCACTGGAAGGGTAATTTCTATCCGGCCGGCATGACGCGCAGCCACTGGTTTGGATATTACGCGCAGAAGTTCAACGCGGTGGAGGTCAACGCCACGTTCTACCGCGCTTTCGGTGACTCCACCTTTGAGAAATGGAAAGCCCGCGCGCCGAAAGGTTTCGGGTACACACTAAAAGCGCCCAAAGTCATCTCGCACCGAAAATTGCTGCGGGATGTGGAAGAAGACATCCACGCCTTTTGCCGTTCGGCAGAGTTACTGGGTGACGCGTACAAAATGATCCTCCTGCAGATCTCGCCGGATATGCCGTATGACCACGGTTTGCTGCGCAGCGCCCTGCAGGTTTTCCCTGATCCGGGACGGGTGGCCGTTGAATTCCGTGCGGGATACTGGTTCAACCCGCATACCGAGAGCCTGCTGAGTTCCGTAGGGGCGGTGTTCTGCAATGTGGATTCCCCGCGCCAGCGAATGACCGAAGTGTTGACTTCAGAACGGACCTACCTGCGCCTTCATGGAAGAGAGCACTGGTATACCTCCAATTACTCCGCAGAAGACCTGCAACGTGTTGCCGAAATCGCCCGCCGGCTGGTTGACCGCGGCGCAAGTAATGTTGGTATATTCTTTAATAACGATTACGGCGGATACGCCCCGGCTAACGCGCTGGAACTGCAAAAATACCTGGCTGGTTAGAACCGGTTTTATATCTTCGAAGCCGGAAAGGATTTCCCCCATCAATGCCCGTTGACGCCCGCCTGGCCGGATACCTTGATGCATGGAATCTCAGTGATCCACTGCCTATTACCAGCACGGTTACCAGCCGTATCTATACAGTAAGGTATCAGGGTGCCACGGCCATACTTAAAATTCTTGCTCCCGGTGAAACAGAGGAACCGGTAGGCGCACAGGCTCTGCAATACTTTAATGGCAACGGTTCCGTGCGGCTATTCAACACGGATACAGGCGCGCACCTGTTGGAATATGCCGGGGGCGATGACCTGACCGGCATGGTGATGCAGGGGAATGATGAAGGAGCGACGCGCGTCATCGCGGGTGTGATCCGGCAGATGCAGGGAGTCAACCAACCGTTGCCGGAGCGGGGTCTTTTCGGGTTGGACCGCTGGTTTCGCGAGTTGTTCGTCAAGTCGGCGGCTGACCGCATGGCCGGGATCGAATCGATCTATTGCAAGGGCGCGGCGGTGGCGGAACGCCTGCTGACGGATCAACGCGATATCCGTGTGCTGCATGGTGACATCCACCACGCGAACATCCGGCAGTCACCGCGCGGCTGGCTGGCGTTTGACCCGAAGGGACTGGTGGGGGAGCGTGCGTATGACTGCGCCAACACGTTCTGCAATCCACCCGGTACGGACGTGGTTCATAATGAAGCGCGACTGTTGAACACTGCCGGGATTTTGGCGGAAGAATTGAAATTGGATTATCAGCGCCTGTTGGATTACGTTTTTGCCTATGCCTGCCTGAGCGCGAGTTGGTCATTTCACCGGAATGAAGTGGAAATTATGGAATGGATGTTGGGAGTGGCGCGGATCGCGGAACGGCATATAAAACCTTAATACGGTATCCCGGGTTTTAACATTTTGACTCAGAAAAATCAAATTGAGATATGCATTTTCCGGGGTTAGAAAATGAAACGAACAATTGCCATCATTTTAAGTGTATTGTTTCTTGGTTTTCTATGTTACTTTACCAATCTTTATATTTCCTTCGGCTATGGCAGCCTGGGCGGCCTTATCTCTGAGTTGAAACAGCCACCGGACGAAAAAACTCTGTCAACCCTCCGCGCGGAGACTAAAACTCAATTGACCTTCATACACGACGAACTGGCTGCCATCCCCGGGTTGACTCTCTACGAAAAGACATTCTCGGATATGTGCGCGAAAGGCGAGCATGGCTGGAAGCGATCTGATTCGTTTGCTTACATGTGCGCGTACCGGTTGACGTATTACTACGGCGCCAACCGTGATTACAAAGACCTGCTCCTTGATCTGGAACGGAAGCTCGAAGCCGGCGGCTGGGAAATATCGGGGCGCACATCCACCACGCCAACCATAAGCGATATCCTTGCGAAAACTTCGGACGAAATCTATCTGGTCGAATTGCCGGATTTTATCCAGCGGCCGTCCAATCCACTTCAGGGCGGATACACCACCCTGGCAGTCAACAGTTTCGCCGGGTATGGTGTTCCGTGGACGAAATCCAACGACGAACCGTCACCCTTCGGGTTTGGGCTGGGCATAGGCCAGTCGTATTATGAAGATACGTCGAACGGCAATCCGGAAGCCATTAGCAAACGCATTGTTGCCGCCGGGCAGCAACCCGCAATGTTTGCTGTTTCAGCCTTTTATTTTAATAATTAATACTTTATGCGTCGATAACGCCATTTCTTATGTAAGTACTGGTGGATCTATATATCTATATTGGAATGAGATCAACGCTAAGTAAAGGGTGATCAGGAAGAATGCCATGAAAAGTAACCAGTTTTGGAACAATAGAGCGGAAGGATATGATGACAGTGTGAAGAAAACATACGCCGAAGCCTATAACCGGACCATCGAGATCACCCGGCAGTATCTGAAACCGGTTGATCGGGTGCTGGAAGTGGGTTGCGGAACAGGCATTGTCACCGCGGGTATCGCGGCGAATGTGGCTTCAGTCCTGGCTATCGACCCGGCAGAGAAGATGATCGCAAACGCGCGGGATAAGATGGCTGAGGCGGGGATCACGAACGTAACCTGCAAAGTGGCTGACTTGCATGACCCAGACATACTTTCGGGGAAGTATGATGTTGTCACCGCGTTCAATGTGCTGTATTTTTTGGTGGATATTGACGCTCAACTGAGACACATTCACGCGATGCTGCCGGAAAACGGCTATTTTTTATCGGTGACAGACTGCCTCGGTGGAAAACCGGGGTTGAAAAATGTCTTAATAAGAATTCTGGCCCGCATTGGAATAATTCCTTTCATGTGTGAATACACAACAGACAACTTGATCAGAATTATCGAGAAAGCCGGGTTTAAGATTGTGCGTACCGAAAATATGCATTCTGATCCGCCGAATTTGTTTGTTGTGGCCGTTAAGAGATAGTGCCTTCCGCAATCAATTTGCCTGAGGGTCAGATATTCCCCATTTCCACAGGATACATTGAATGATTGGTTGGCCGGTCTTATTTTGAAATTCCAGGCAGGAGCAAAATGACTGACATTCATGATAATGAAGGCGAGTTGATTTTTAGTGAAAAAGTACCTGCCGGGTTGCGAATTTTTCTGTCAATTCTGGGTTTGATCGCAAGTACTCTGGCGCCGTATGAGCTATTGATTCGGCCAAAATGGAGTGAATTTACACCTTTCCTTATTATCCCTGTTGTAATTTCGATTGGCGCTATTATTGTCGGTGGATCATTTGTTGCGGCCGGGCTATTCGGGTTGAACCAAACGTTGATTATTTCAGCGAAAACGAGATCGATTCAATACTACTATGAATCCGTTTTTCTTCCACTGCGAAGAAAAACGAACAGATTTACTGAAATTTCCAGGCTGGAAATAACCACATTCGATTGGACTGATGGCCCGACTACCTATGGATTTTGTGTTATTTTTTCCGGCGGCCAAAAAATATCCATGGGCAATTTTAAAACGAGAGACGAAGCCGCGCTCTACGTGACAAAAATTGAACAATTAATGCAATAATTCGGGTTTGCGATAGAATGTACGTAACTCAGTTGAGTAAGTGATTGTTCCGGGGGATTTTAACCAGGTTTTGCCTAACTAATACCCGGTGGATGTTCTGTTGGCTATTCTTATACGCCGTTCGTGATAGAAGTGAGATTATTGAAATCACAGCACTTTTCCTTCTTTGGATTAAGTCACTAACAGGTGAACCCGATGAGAAAGAATATTGCACTACCCATTGTTATTATTGGCTTAGCCAGCCTTATGTCTCTCAGCGCGTGTAAACCCGCTGCCTCTCCTCCCGGCGCGGGAACACCGTACCCCGAAGTACGCATCCCCCGATCGGAGATCCGGCAGCTACATTCCAGTGAAACCGGGCGTGACTATGACCTGTACATCCGCGTGCCGGATGACTATGAAAAGTACCCGAAGGTGAAATATCCCGTGCTCTACATGCTGGATGCCCAGTGGGATTTCAAGATGATGGATTCTATATACGGCAGCCTCAAGTATGACGGTCTGGTTCCTGAAATGGTCATCGTGGGTATTTCGTATTCCGGTGACAAGCCGGATTATGAAACCCTGCGTGCCATGGACTACACACCGGTTAACACAAATAATGTTGTCGGTTCGGGTGACGCCCCGAAGTTCCTGGCTTTCCTGAAAGATACCGTGATCCCTTTTGTGGAATCCAATTACCAGGTGAGGCCAACAGAGCGCGTATTGATGGGCCATTCATACGGCGGACTTTTCACCCTCTATGCCCTGTTCACCGATCCGTCACTTTTCAATGGGTATGTGTCCGGCAGCCCGGTGACTGTCTACGGCGATAATTTCTCATTCAAGCAGGAAGAAGCCTATTTTGACCAGCACAAAGACCTAGCAACCCGTCTGTATATCTTTGTGGGAGGGGAAGAGAGCCTGCTCTATCCCGTCAACAAATTTGTGGATGTTTTGAAAAGCCGCAATTATGAGGGCTTGAAGCTGGACACCCGCGTTCTTGAGGGAGAAGGCCACTCAAGCAGCAAAACAGAAGGGTACAACCGCGGTCTGCGGTTTGTGTTCGAGAAATAGGCTTTTGGGTTCGAATCAAGGTGACCATCCATTAATAATGTGAAGCCGTGTTTCTATAATTCATAGGTAAATTATTATCAAATATATAAGATGATAGTATTATACATATATATAATTCCCACATATAGTTATAGAAATTTCCAAAACAGGTGGTTGAAAAATGAATTCCTCAAAAAATTCGATACTCACGGGTATTTTGTTGTCTTTATGTCTTGCAGTAGCCGGTTATTTCCTCGGGCGAATTGTTCCAGTCGTGGGTGGCGCGGTATTCAGCATTCTGCTGGGAATCATTCTCGCCTCCATCTGGCGCCGGCCGGCGAACTTTGACGCCGGAATCCGCTTCACATCGAAATACATCCTTCAGTTGGCAGTCATTCTGCTCGGGTTTGAAATGAGCATTTCCAGCGTAATGGTAGTAGGGCAGCAATCCCTCTGGGTGATCCTGGTGACACTAACCACAGCATTTGTGACTGTGTATATTGCCGGCCGGCTGCTGGATGTCAATCGAACCCTGCGTGTTTTGATCGGAGTGGGTACGGCCATCTGTGGCGGTTCGGCTATCGCCGCGGCCTCTTCCGCTATTCAGGCGGATGATCAGGATATCTCCTATTCGATCTCAACGATCTTCATGTTCAATGTGATCGCCGTATTTCTCTTCCCTTTCATGGGACACCTTCTTGGGTTATCAGACACCGGGTTTGGCATGTGGGCGGGAACTGCGATCAATGATACGTCTTCCGTGGTGGCGGCCAGTTACGCGTTCAGCAACGCGGCGGGAAATTTCGCCACAGTGGTCAAGCTCACCCGTAGTTTGATGATCGTACCCATCACACTGGTTCTGGCTATCTTGTATGCCCGGATCAATAACCACAAGAATGCCTTCTCATTTGTCAAAGTGTTTCCCTGGTTTGTCATCGGGTTTATTCTGGCGGCCATTATGACCAGTCTGAGTTTTGTCCCGTCTGAGATCGCGCACGGTCTGGCTTTTGCCGGAAAGTTCCTGATCATGGCGGCCATGGCAGCTATCGGTCTGAATACCAATATCCAGAAATTTATCAAAGCCGGACCCCGCGCGCTGGCATTGGGCGGAGTCACCTGGCTGGTTGTGATGGTCTCATCGCTGGCTATCCAGGTTGTGGGCAACATGTGGTAGCAACATTTATTGGGTATTCAGTTTATCCAGCTTCTTTCACAGATGATGAAAAGGCAACTCTGCTAGAATAATCCTGACATCAGTAAACGCCTAAATTTAAGAAAAACCAATTCCGGTCAAATAAGAAAAGCAGGAGAGGAAGGACTAATACCATGTGGAAAAAAGCAGCCTGGGTTTATCTGGTTATCTATGTGATCGGGGTGAGTGCCATCAATATCAATGGGATGGTCAAGAACGCGGGAGAAGCTGGTTTTAGTTATTCTTCCATAATCTCGTTCTTGTTTTTTCTGCTGCCTGCCATACTGGTTGCATGTGAGATGCTCGGACAGTTGAAGCATCCATTATTTGTTATTTGCCACATGGTGGCTTTCCTGTTTGTGACAATCATGGTGTTGGGAATTTTCAATTTCAACTCCGTGGGTTGGGAGATGATCGGTAAAGCTCTCCTGTTCATTCCTATGCTCGGATGCCTTGGCTACTATATGTATATAAAACTGCAACGAAAGAACACTTCCGCCGCAAACGGGTAAACCGGCCGCGTGACGCTATTTGAGAGGTAAGGGAAACTGTAGTGGCAGGCTTATTCCGAAAATGCGGTTCCTGTTGCCCTGCAGCCGGGCAATTTGAAATCATTCCGATTATTTCCCTGGAAAGCAACTCTTTATGAGCTGGGATGTTTTGATATTGAACGCGCCGCCTGATGTGGTTTCAACCGGGGAGTTCCCGCAAGATTTTTCGTCAAATCTGGGTTCGCGCGACCATATTCTAGCAGAAATCAGCGGTATTTTTCCTGATCTTGACCTGAACACCCTCGGCTGGGGATTACTCAACAGGGGTGATTTTTATATTGAAATCGATTTTGGTGAAGTTGATCCAGTCCCCTATATCGCGCTCCACATTCGTGGAAGTGAGAATTCCATCAGTGCGCTAAAGTTGCTCTGCGAACACACCGGATGGAAGGCTTTTGATATGACAACCGGCGGATTTATTCAATTTGATAATGATCCATCAGCAGGGTTCCGAAGATGGAAAACCGCCAGAGATGAATATGAAGCGAAATTGGCAGAGAAGGTAACGGGTATGAAGAAATTGTAGTTCCCGGAATCGCAAAAACTGGCTGACCTTTGAAAAGGTCAGCCAGTTTTATTTGTTGTTCAGATGATCAGGCCAGTTTTGCTGAAAGTGACATATCCACGGCCGCCAGCGCCTGAGAAACCGGGCAGCCTTTTTTCGCCTTTTCGGCAAATTCCACGAATGTCTTTTCGTCGATGCCGGGTACCTTGCCCACGGTTGACAGTTCGATCAGGGTGATCTTTGGCCCCGCGCCCAGGTGTACTTTGGCCGTAGTGGAGATCTGCGTGGGCACATGCCCTGCCTCTGAGAGTATCGCGGAGAGGAACATCGAAAAACAGCCGGCATGAGCCGCGCCGATCAGTTCCTCAGGATTGGTCCCCTTGCCTTCGTCAAAGCGTGACGCTTTGGTAAATTCACCTTCATACGCGCCGGATCCCAGACGCATGCTGCCTTTGCCTTCAACCAGATTGCCGTTCCACACGGCGGAAGATTCTCGTAATGCCATTTTCCACTCCTTATATACAAATACGGTCTTATATATAAGAGAATACCCTCCGGGGAGGGCTATGTCAAACTGCCATATCAAGTTTTATTGGGTGGTTTATTCGGGTTTCAGGTTGTCAAAGCGATGTATATCATTCACGTTCCGCTGGAACAGCGGGACGGCATAGGCAAAGAATTCGTTATACACGCGGGCCAGGTCATCGATCTCAACCGGCAGGGCGCCGATGAACTGCTGGAAGTTGATGCCATCCAGCGCGGCGACCATCAACGCGGCCAATGACAGGTCAATCGGCTGCGAAGGGGTGTCAAACACAAAATTGAACAGCTCCGCCGTGCGTTTGGTCTGGGCGGCGTAGTTGTTGGCAAAGCGTGCCCGCAGGGTTTCGTCACCCTGGGCGGCCTGCAAGCCCAGATAAAAACGCAGGTTCCACACCTGGTGGTTCATCATCTGACGGGTAACCCGGCGGGCGATCTCATCCAGCACTTCGTCCGGTTTGGCTTCAGGCTGGGCGCGCAGCTTCATGATCTCGCTGGTGACGGCCGACGCATAGTCCATCACATCATAGAGCAGCTCTTCCTTGCTCTTGTAATGGTAATAGATTGCCCCGGTGGTAATGCCGGCTTCCGCGGCAATATCCCGCATGGAGGTCTTTTCCACCCCCTGTTCAGCGATCAGCCGCTGCGCCGCCTCTATGATCTTGATCTTGGCGTCTTTGCTCATGACATTTATCCTGATTTTATTCTACCTTAAGCGTAAATTATTGACTCTGCCCTGTAAAAATCTATAATAAAAACATACCAAACGTTAGGTATTTTTATTATACAGTTTATTGGAGGCGTTGGATGTTCCTGTTTGAGCCGTTACCCTGGTATTCCGTTGTGATGTGGTTCGTTGTATTGGGCGGGTTGATCCTGGTCAATGAATTGGCGCGGATCAATAAGTGGTTTTCGCTGGCGATCTTCCTGGTGCTGCCGGCCATCCTGCCTTTTGCCGTCTGGCAGTATACCGCCGCGCCCGGCTCATCTGTGGGAACCTGGTTCCACTGGGCCAAGGTGTATTCGGCCCTCGCGGGCAGCCTGGGCTTTCTGGCCATCCGCAATATCAAAAGCTGGAGCACCAACAAATGGGCGCTGATGTTCCCCCCCTTTATCCTGGCAGTCAACATCCTTGAAGCGGTCGTGCGTGATTTCCAATGCTTCAGTGTCAACGGCCTGGTTGACGGCGTGATGACCATCGGCGGACCCTGGAATATCATGAACGGCATCGCCGGCCTGATCAATATCATCACCATTACCGGTTGGATGGGTATCTTTATTGGCAAAGATAAAAAGAAGGACATGCTCTGGCCGGATATGCTCTGGTTCTGGATCATTGCCTATGACCTGTGGAACTTTGCCTATGTGTACAACTGTGTCTCCGACCATGCCTTTTACGCCGGCGCCGCCCTGCTTATTTCCTGCACCATCCCGGCGTTCTTCATCAAAAAAGGCGCCTGGCTGCAGCACCGCGCCCAGACCCTGGCGATCTGGATGATGTTCGTGATGACCTTCCCGACCTTTGTGGATACCTCCATATTCGCGGTGAAGTCATCGCACAGCACCACCGCCCTGTGGGTGGTCAGCAGTCTGGCCCTGGCATCCAATATTGCCGTGCTGGTCTACGAGGTCTACAAGATCGTGAAGACCAAACGCAACCCGTTGAAAGAAGAGATCTACACCGACCTGGATGCCTACAAACAGGTGGCTTCCCTCCGATGAGATGTGAACATTACCGGTAGTTGTTACTGGTAGAAAGCAAAAAAGGATAAGCGGCTTTTACAGGCTGCTTATCCTTTACCGGTTTGAATAATGGTATTCTGGACGGGTATAACCTTCAGTTAAACCGTTGAGGTGACAATGGTGGATAGTTTCAAAGTCATTCAGATCAAACAAAGCGTGTTCGCCGATAACAACCGGGAGGCGGCAGCCATCCGGGAGGACCTGAAATCGCGCAAGGTATTTCTGCTGAACCTCATGTCATCGCCCGGTTCGGGGAAGACCACTATCCTGATGAAAACCATTTCCATGCTGCGGGAAGAAATGAACATCGGCATCGTGGAAGCCGATGTTGACTCTGATGTGGACGCCGTCACCATCGCGCAGACCGGCGCGCGGGTGATACAGGTGCATACCGGCGGCATGTGTCACATGGATGCCGAAATGACACGGCAGGGGTTGGATGAAATGGGTTTGGATAACCTGGACCTGGCAGTACTCGAAAACATAGGCAACCTGTTATGCCCGGCGGAGGTGGATACCGGCGCGGTGAAAAACGCCATGATCCTCAGTGTGCCCGAAGGCGACGATAAACCCTTGAAATACCCGGCTATGTTTTCCATGGTCGATGTTTTGCTGGTCAATAAGATCGACACGCTTCCTTACTTTGATTTTGATCTGAACGCGCTTTGTAATCGCGTTTTAAAACTCAATCCGGATGTGGATATCATACCGGTTTCCGCCCGAACCGGAGAAGGCATGGACCTCTGGGCGGACTGGCTCAGACGTGAAGTGGCGCTCTGGAAACAGGGCTAGAAAAACCTCAGGAGAAAGTTCTCAATGGCCGTTAAACTGAAAGTCCTTGAATTTGCCAACAAAGTAAGCCGCAAAAAGATGGGGTCAAAAGGCGGGATTAAGGTAACCGATCCCGAATACATGATCCTGGAGCCCGTGGTGACCGATGAAATGGCTGAAGTTGCCCTGGGGATGGTGATGCGTAAACCATTGAGCGCCGCCGAAATCGCCGCGAATTGCGGCAAACCGGTGGATTTAACCACCCGCCTGCTGGAAGAACTTGCGCTGGCCGGGGTGTGCTTTGTCAACCATATTGATGGCGTTGACAAATACTGGTTTGATACCTGGGTTCCCGGCATCATGGAAATGATGACCAACAACAAAGAGAACGTGAAAAAATTCCCGCAGATCGCCCGGGCGTTTGAAGCCTACGGACGGGTGCGCGGCTCCGCCACGGCCGGGGCGTTTCCACCGGGCATCGGGTTGATGCGCGTCATCCCCATTGAAACGGCGATTGACGGCAACTCCCGCAAAGCATCTTATGAAGAAGTATCCAAATACCTGAACGATAACTCCATCTTCTCAGTCTCCGATTGCTCATGCCGCACCGCCCGCGAGGCGATGGGCGAGGGCTGCGGTCATTTGAAGGAAGATATGTGTATCCAGATGGGCCACGCAGCGGAGTATTACATCCGCACCGGCCGCGGCCGCGAGATCACCCGCGATGAAGCCTTTGAGATCATCAAACGCGCTGAAGAGAACGGCCTGATGCACCAGATCCCCAATGTGGATGGAGTGGGAAAAACCCATGCCATTTGCAATTGCTGCGGCTGCTCCTGCCTGTCACTCCGCAGCGCCGAGATGTTCATCAACACCGATATGGTGCGTTCGAACTATGTTTCACAGGTTGACGTAGAAAAATGTGTGGCCTGCGGCGAATGCGTGGAAAACTGCCCCACCAATGCCCTGCAGTTGGGGCAGAAACTCTGCGGTATCAAACCCGTGGTGATCCCCGAGCGCGAGACCCCGCGTGACAACGACTGGGGCCCGGAAAACTGGAACGCGGATTACCGCATCAACCGCAAGGATGTGCTCGATACCGGCACCAGCCCGTGCAAAACCAACTGCCCGGCGCACATTGGCATTCAGGGATACATCAAACTGGCTTCGCAGGGGCGCTATACCGACGCGCTGGAACTGATCAAGCACGAGAATCCCTTCCCGGCAGTGTGCGGACGCATTTGCCCCCGCAACTGCGAATCGGATTGCACCCGTGGTGACATCGACTCGCCTGTGGCCATCGATGAGATCAAGAAATTCATCGCTGAACAGGACATGCATTCCGAACACCGCTTCATTCCGAAGATCAAAAAAGATTACAGCAAGAAAATCGCGGTGATCGGCGCCGGCCCCGCCGGCCTTTCGTGCGCCTATTACCTGGCGGTCGACGGCTACAAGGTCACCGTGTTTGAGAAAGAGAACAAGCTGGGTGGTATGCTCACGCTGGGGATCCCCTCATTCCGTCTGGAAAAGGACGTGGTCAATGCCGAGATCGATATCCTCAAAGAGCTGGGTGTGGAATTCAAGACGTGCGTTGAAGTGGGCAGGACCGTCAGTCTGGCCGACCTGCGAAAGCAGGGGTATGAAGCCTTCTACCTGGCCATCGGCGCGCAGGCTGGCCGAAAATTAAATATCGAAGGTGAAGACGCGGCCGGCGTCATTTCGGGTGTTGACTTCCTTCGCCGGGTCAATCTGGGCGAAACCCTGAAACTGAACGGCAATGTGCTGGTGATCGGCGGCGGCAATGTGGCCGTTGACGTAGCCCGCACGGCTGTGCGCACCGGCGCGGTCAGAGTAGAAATGGTCTGCCTGGAAACCCGCGAACAGATGCCCGCGCTGGCTGAAGAGATCGATGAAGCCATCGCGGAAGAGATCGCTGTCACCAATTCCTGGGGTCCGAAGCGCGTCATCGTGAAAGACGGCAAAGTGACCGGCGTGGAATTCAAGAAATGCGTTTCCGTGTTTGACGCGAACGGGCGGTTCAACCCCTCGTATGATGAAAACACCACCACCACAATCGAAGCTGACCATGTGCTGGTATCCATCGGGCAGTCCATCGAATGGGGCAGCCTTCTGGATGGATCATCCGCGGAACTTAACCCCAACCGGACCGTCAAGGCGGATTCACTCACCTACCAGACCGGTCAGCCGGATGTGTTCGCCGGCGGTGACGTGTACACCGGCCCGCGTTTTGCCATTGACGCCATCGCGGCTGGTAAGCAAGCGGCCATCTCCATCCACCGCTTCGTGCACCCCGGGCAGAGTCTGGTCATCGGGCGCAGCCGCCGGCAGTACCAATCACTGGATAAGAGCAACCTTGACCTCGATGGCTACGACCGACTGCCCCGGCAGAAAGTCAGCCATATTAAAGAGGCAATCGCGAAGACGTCTTTCAGTGATTTGCGCGTCACCTTCACGGAAGACCAGGTCAAACAGGAAACCTCCCGCTGCTTAAGCTGCGGCGCCACGCATGTGGATACCGCCCTGTGTGTGGGGTGCGGTCAGTGCACTACCAAATGCAAATTTGACGCCATTTCGCTGGTGCGTGTGTATGACAGCCCCGGCGCGGCTTTTGAAGACCTGAAACCCATTGTGATCAAGCAGATCCTCACCCGCAAGGTGAAGATCGCCGGCAAGAAAGTCACCCGCTCGATCAAGTCAATGTTTGATAATTAGAGATTCCGGGGACGGTTGCCCTCGGTTTTGGCAGCCGTCCCCTCGTTTTTAGGTGAACCATGCACGAACTGGGTATCATGATCAATGTGGTCAACAGTATAGAGAAGATCGCCGCCGAAAACGGCGTGACGAAGATCGAAACACTGGTGTTGCAGGTGGGGGAATTGTCACCGGTGGTGCCGCACTACCTCGAGGCAGTTTACCCGGCCGCGGTTGACGGCACCCTGCTGCAGGATACAAAACTGGAGATCGAAGTGGTGCCCGGAAACGCGCTGTGTAAACACTGCGGCAAGGTATTCAACCTGATGGGAAACAAGAAAATGTGCCCGGATTGCGGCGATAATGACTGGCAGTTGATCAGCGGTACCGAATTCCTGATCAAAGAGATTGTGGCCTGCTGACCGGCTGGATGGGATGAAATTCCTACCCATTAATAGTACCCGAACTATAACTGAACTATTACCCCGCAAAAATATCTTTGGTTTACAATTCCAACCTGTTCGATGGATCGAACAATAGCGGTTAATTCAACTGCGTGGAACGGACGGCTCTTCCGGTTCCCCGAAATTATGGATAGAAGAAAGGAAGCCAGCGGCTGCGAGGGGATAAAATGGCGGCTGCCTCACCAATGCCATGGATGCGAACACTTTAGCAGAACGCGTTGCGCGTTTAAGACAGACTTTTGGAAACGGGAAAACCCGCCCGGTGGCGTGGCGCAAGTCACAATTAGAGGGGTTGCGGCGTTTCTTTATTGAATGTGAAGGTGACCTCGAAGCCGCTCTTCACGCTGACATGCATAAAAGCCGTCTCGAAAGTTATGCGACGGAAATTGGTTTCCTGATCCATGAGATCGACCACGCGCTGAGTCATCTGGATGAATGGACCCGCCGCCGAAAGACGGCTTCGCCAGTATACCTGCTGCCATCTGACAGCCGAGTGATATTTGAGCCGCTTGGCGTGGCCCTCATTCTGGGCGCGTGGAATTACCCGTTGCAGCTCACGCTGGGACCGCTGGTGGCGGCTATCGCCGCGGGCAACGCGGCGGTGATCAAACCGCCACGCACGGCAAAGGCAGTCTTTGAGACCGTTGGACGCCGGCTGCCGCAATATCTTGACCCCGATGCCTTCCTGGTGATCGCTGACGATACTGCCAACGATGTGATCCTGGCAGAACACTGGGATAAGATCTTTTTCACCGGAAGCGCGGAGGTGGGGCGCGTTATTTTGCAGGCGGCCGTTCAGAACCTGACGCCCGTCACCCTGGAACTGGGCGGAAAGAGCCCGGCGCTGGTGGATGAGACCGCCAACCTGAAGGTCGCCGCGCGGCGCATCGCCCAGGGGAAATTCTTCAATGCCGGGCAAACCTGCGTGGCGCCGGATTACATTCTGGCACACGAATCCATCCTGCCGGAGTTGGTGAAGGAACTGGTTGCCACCCTTCGCGATTTCTACGGTGACGATCCCCAGTCCAGCCCGGAATATGCGCGCATTATCAACACCAGACAATTTGATACCCTGGTTTCCTATTTTTCTGATGGCACGATCGAACCCGGCGGCCAGCATGACCGCGATGACCGCTATATTGCACCCACCGTGTTGACGAACGTTTCACCGGATTCCCCGGTGATGCGGGCGGAGATTTTTGGCCCGATCCTACCGGTTCTGCCCGTCAAAAACATGGACGAAGCCCTGGAATTCGTCAACAAACGTGACAAACCGCTGGCGTTCTACATATTCTCTGAAAACCGCGAAACCATTGAGCACATTCTCACTCACTCCACCTCGGGCGGTGTGTGCGTCAACGAGGCCATCAACCACCTTACCGTGCACGGGCTGCCGTTCGGCGGCGTGGGCAAGAGCGGCATAGGCAAGTATCACGGTGAATGGGGTTTCCGCGATTTCTCCAATGCCCGCGGGCTGCTTGACCACGGCACAAAGTTTGACCCCTCCCTGCGGTACCCGCCGTATGATGGCGACAAACTGGCCCGCATGAAGAAGCTGCTGGATATGAAACTGCCGGACGCCCTTCAGGGCGTCACCGGGTGGCTGCTGGGTCACTGGGGTGAGACCATCTTGAAGTTCATCAAGTAAAAATAAAAATTAGAACATTTCCAACCGGGTGATCCGTCACCCGGTTGGTTTATATCTATTAATAACTGTAAAATAAAAACTTGGTGATAGTGAAAGAAACCCATATGGCAACGACATCTTCCCGATACCATTTTGTAGTGCCCGAAGCCAAGAAAATCCGGCTGATCATCAACACAGACGCGAAAAACGAGGCCGATGACCAGTTCGCCATCGTCCACGCGCTGTTGACGCCCAGGTTTATTATCAAGGGGATTATTGCAGCCCAGTTCGGCACCCGGCGTACTACGCAATCCATGCTGGAAAGCTACGAGGAAATTCAAAAGGTTCTACAAATGACCGGGTATGACGGCGTTATTCCAACCTTCAAGGGTGCCGAAAAAGATCTGGAAAAAGAAACCTCCCCGCGACCATCTGAAGGCGCGGAGCTGATCATCCGCGAGGCATTATCAAATGATCCACGCCCGTTGTTTGCCATCTTCCTCGGCCCGTTGACAGACATGGCATCCGCTTTGCTCATGAATCCTGAGATTGCCAACCGGCTGACTGTCATCTGGATCGGCGGCGGCGCCTGGCCTGAAGGCGGAGAAGAATTCAACCTGAGCAATGACATCCACGCCGCCAACGTGGTCTTTTCTTCCGGAGTTTCGCTCTGGCAGGTTCCACGCGACGTGTATTTAATGATGCGCGTCAGCCTGGCGGAACTTCAGGCACGGGTGGAACCCTGCGGTGAGGTTGGCCGCTACCTGTTCCGTCAACTGGAGGATTTCAACACCGCCATGGGGGAGAACCTGACCTGGCCGGCCGGTGAAAGCTGGTGCCTGGGAGACTCACCGGCTATCGGCCTTCTGCTGGATCAACACGAGTATTGTTTTGACTTGCGTCCCGCCCCACGCATTGGTCACGACATGCGGTATGAACACATCCCGGGGAATCGTCTTATCCGGGTATACAACCGCATCGATCCGCGCTTTATTCTCGAAGATTTCTACAGCAAGCTCCGGCTGAATTTTTCCTGAACAATTCAAAGTAAAGGGGAACCTTATGGATACTTTTTCCGAATGTATGTCGGAATATAGAAAGCAAATGCAGATCGGGCTGATCCCGAAAGCCTACAAAGGATTGATGGACTACATCCTCGACCTGCGTAATTATTTCAAGAAAAAATACCCCGATTGGTCTGTCTCCGGCAGCCTGTATACCGGCTACATGGACATGACCTATTTCGCGCTGGTGCCGGAGAGCTTCAGGCAGCGAGGGTTGAAGATCGCCGTGGTATTCATCCATGAAACCTGCCGGTTCGAGGTATGGCTTTCGGCTGTCAACAAACAGGTGCAGGCGGAATACTGGCAGAAGATCAACGAAAGTGGCTGGTCAATATACCGGCTGGTGCCATCAGTGCAGGGGTATGATTCGATCCTGGAGGAAGTGCTGGCCGAGTCACCGGATTTTGACGATCTGGACGGG
>CAYOKC010000050.1:0-23948 GCA_964404415.1 uncultured Leptolinea sp.
ACACCCTATGCTTACAGAGGAAAATCTTAGCATTTCAGCATCCCGCGCGAGAAAGTCACCTTCCCCTCAGGGGGAAGGCCGGGATGAGGGTGACGTCTGCCGGGTGAGTTTTTATGCACATGTCAGTCACCCGTCAGACCATGGTGCGTTGAATGCGCTGACGGCTCATCCGGGAACCATCCCAAGGATAATGTCAGCGAATGGGCATTCAACGACACCCTATGCTTACAGAGGAAAATCTTAGCATTTCAGCATCCCGCGCGAGAAAGCCACCTTCCCCCTGAGGGGGAAGGCCGGGATGAGGGCGAAGTCTGCCGGACAAGTTTTTAGGATCGTATCAGATGGTAGGGTGCCGTTGACCGCTCGATCATTGACCCGGTTTCTATGGATGATTTTTGGCCATTATTATGCACGGTCAACGCACCATTCTGCCGGGCAGCTAACGCGTCCATTGGATGAATGTCAGCGAATGGGCATTAAACAGAACCCTGTATTTCCGGCGGAAGGCCGGTATGACGTTCGTCGGATGTGTTTGTCACCCGTCATACCATGGTGGGTTGCCCGCGCTCAATTTCAGGTGGAATAATTCCAAATAGAAATACCAATAATTAAGCGGGCAACTCCACCCTACGTTTGCCTCCCATTTGTTAATGAAGGCTTGGGGGGATTTACTTGCGTGACTCGATCAGCTTCGCCAGCGCGTCGAGGGTATCAAAGGTTTCCGCGTTCAATTCAGAATCATCTATGCGCACACCGAATTCATCCTCCACGATTATCGCCAGGTCAACGAGGCTGAAGGAATCGATCAAGCCGCTGCTGATCAATGATTCGTCGTTCTTGATCACCCGGTTAGGCTGTTTGAGAATACGATCGGCAATTTTGGTGGAAAGCACACTCGATATGGAATCGCTCATGATGGAATTTCTCCTCTAGTTTTTATGGATTAACCGGTTTTACCCAGGCAATTTCTGTGGTGTAAATAAACGCCGTATCTGTGAATCCGGCTGACGGGCTCAGGTCGCGCAGCGCGCCGGTGTTGACGTCCATCACGGCCAGTGTCACGTTATACCCGCTGCCGCCTTGCTGCGTGCCGGCGAGCAGCAGGCTGCTTCCATCCGGTGACCATACCGCGCGCGGATTCACCCCGGCGGTAGCCGGCAGGATCTTGGTTCCCATGTTTTCGGTTGAGATCACCAGGTTGCGCACGTCCAGCCATTGGCCGGAGTAATCGCTGCGGTCCAATGTCAACAGTGACAGGCGTCCGCCGTCAACCGACCAGGAAAAATCCAGTATCTGGCTGCCGATGTTCTCCTGCGGCCGCTTTATTTTCAGGTCAACGGTTGCCAGGGTGAGTACGCTTTTATCATCGTCACCCTTTTCTTCATACGCCATCCAGCGTCCATCCGGCGAGAACGCCGCCCGGGTTACGCCCGGCAGGTATTCCACGCTGGAACCATCCACACCGGAGACGTATACACCCTCCGGCCGGTTGTTCATCCAGACCAGACGGCTGTTATCGTTCACCGGGAATATTTCCACGGGGTTCGACCCGGCCGGTGACAGCCGTTTCCACCCGCTGCCATCCAGCGGGTAAAGCGCCAGCAGGGTATTGTCACCCTGTCCGGCAATAAAGGCAGCAGACATGCCATCCGGCATAAATACCGCCATGGACGTTCCTTTATCATAAAAGCGGTCTGTCAGCAGCGCCGGTGCTGCACCGTTAACCATCTGCAGGTACAGGCTGGTGCCGTGACTGAAAAGCACCTGCCGGCCATCCGGTGAGACGGCCCGCAATGTTATGCCGGCCGGGGCTATTTGAGTTCGCGTGCCGTTGACGGGATCAATGGCAAATATTCCGAATTCGGTCACGGTTTCACCGGAGCGTGACGCGACGGATGCCAGTATGTAACCGGCCGGATTGGACAGGATTGCCGAGTCTACGGGCAGGAGCGCGGGCGGGGTGTCGCTTTCTGGAAGTAGGGTGGCAGCCGCCGGACCGGTTGCTGTAGGCTGGATCAGCTCCACTACCGCCTGGGTGGGTTCCGGCGTGGCTGTGGGGACAGCCTCCTGCGGGCGCACTCCCCGCCAGACGGCGTCAACAGATTGCAGCGCGGTAAAGCTGCGTTCTGGCCAGGCAAACTCCT
Organism: uncultured Leptolinea sp.; assembly: GCA_964404415.1. Lineage (GTDB taxonomy): Bacteria > Chloroflexota > Anaerolineae > Anaerolineales > Anaerolineaceae > Leptolinea. Next base: position 2,145 of record CAYOKC010000050.1, read on the forward strand.
GACTGATGTGGAACCCGTCAGGCCGGTCGGGGTCAAGCCCTTTGTTGGGCAGTGACTGTGCCGCGCGCCACCAGTTCCACAGGGGGATGTTGTAATCGTACGCCAGTTGCGCGGTGGCGAGGTTGATGCTGTGGTCGCCCTCAACGTTATCGGCTTTGGTGGAAAGTATCGGCAAGATGCCGCGGCTGATGGCGTAGTCAATGATCTGGCGCATGTTCTTCACGTACACGTCCGTGCTGCGGCCGTCCCACCAGACTTCGAGGCTGATCAGCATGATGGACGGATTATGGAGACGTACTTCGCATTCCAGCGGGGTCTCGCCCGGTTCGCACACTTCCGGGTCGGCCATCAGCGGCGTCAACTCAGAGGCGGCATTGTACCCGCCCTGCACGGCTTCGCCGTCACGGTCAAACGATCCGGTAAACTGCGTGATGGTCTCTTCGAGCGCTTCGGCATTTTCACGCAGGGTATAACCGCCGGGCTTGTCGTACATACCCAGCAGCACATTCTTGATCGACTGGCAGTCACCCACCTTGGATAGCCGCCCGGGGTTGGTGCCCATCCGCAGGCCGGTCTCATAGATCTGCTTTGACCGCGCGGAGACCACGGGTACGACCGGCCAATTCTGCCAGTCTTCGGGTTCCTGGCGGCCGTCCGCCGGCGGGATGATGGTAGGTATGAAAATATCCTCTTCTACAGCCTCAGTCTCAGTGGCTTCCGGGGCGTCCACCGCGGCAGCCGTGGCAGAGCTTTCGGGCGACGGTGTGTTCGCCGGAACAGCAGTATCCACAGCCGTCGGGATCGCAGGCGCGGCGGTCGGCACATAAACCGGGGTGGGCGTTGCGCAGGCGGCAAGCCCCGCCGCGATACCCGTCAACAGGAGGAGATATTTATTAAAGGTAAGAAACCGGTTTTTTAACATATCTCAGCGATTATAAATGAAAAGTCGGCGATAATCACCGGTTTATACAACGGCGCCATTCCCGATTGAAGGAGAATGGCGCTATATTTTGCGTAAAATTTTTGCGAGGGACAAAATTATAAATAATGCTGTATCGGATCAAATAGTGGGAACCACGGTTGGGACCGGGGTTTCTGTCGCCGGAACAGATGTGGGTGGAACAGCCGTCGGCGGCACGGCCGTTGGTGGAACAGCTGTCGGGACTGAGGTCGGCACGGCCGTCGGGGCTGAAGTAGGCACCGCTGTCGGGACTGAGGTCGGCACCGAAGTGGGCGCTGAAGTGGCGGTGGGCGGAGGCGGCCAGTGCGGGTGACGGCGCCGCGGGGTGACTGAGGCGGTTGGGGTATTGGTGTAATAATACGATACCGCGTTGATGCGCACCCAGAACGGTGTGGTGCCGTCTGCCCCCACGCCAAACACTTCACCGGATTTCGCGCGCAGGTAGAATGACCCACTGTATGAACCAACCGCCGACGGCGCCGTGAACGGCAGGGTGACATCCACTGTACCGCCCGGCGGAACATTAATGTTTGAGATGCTGGTGGAATACGGCGCCCCCATACGGTAGCCCGAGGTGAATACCACCGCGTACGATGGCGTCCAGGTGCAGGTGCCCACATTGCGGATGCGCCAGGTTTTATCGAAAGCCGTTCCGATATGGATGTACGATCCATCCGGGTAGTTGACGTCACGCACAAATTCGGTCCGGTTGCACTCCGGGCTGTCCGGCGTTTCAGTGACGGTCGCCGTCCCGGTTACCGTTTGGGTGCCGGTGGCTGTATACGTCTCTGTGGGCGTAGCGCTTTCGGTGGCGGTAGCTGTGGGTGTAGCCGTCGAGCTTTCCGGGTCCGGCGTGTGAGTCGCCAGGCCGATAGACAGGCTGATATTCTTCATGACGGGAATATTGCAACCCAAAACACTTAAAGCCAGAACTACCAATAATAAAATACGGTGAGACGTTTTTTGATGCATAATGATGCCTCCCAATAGCGGAAGGTGGACCGGGTACCGGTAGATGTTCCGCCCGCGGGTTATCCCTGTGTTGTAGTGTAGCCGTTCGTTATTCAGAACGGGTTAAGTTTATGTAATAGTTATACCACCCGTTTTACAACGCGCAGGGGATCAGAGTGCCTTCCCCCTGGGTCATCCAGCGGACTTCCGCGTTGGGCGCGTACGAGCGGCAATACTCCGCGAACTGGTAGGGGTCGCTGCGGTGTTCCACAAACGTCCAGAAATGGGTGGGAATGATGATCTTCGCGCCGGTCAGCGCGGCCAGGCGGGCGGCTTCATCGGCATTCATGTTGCCGAACGCGCCATTGATGCACGGCAGGATCACCTGCGGTTGACGCCCGATGGCGGTTGTCATCTGTTCAGGGCGCAGGGCGGTATCGCCGGTGTGATAGATACAGAGGTTGTTATATTCGATCAGCAGGCCAACGGCATCCGGAGCCTGGTCGCCATGATCGGCAAACACGGGTGTGCAGGTAAACCCGCCCATCTGCACCCTGGTCTCAGGAACCAGTTCAACAGACCTGTCTTCGCGGATACCAACCGAACGGTAATACACCTGGCATTCATACGGGCCGGCAAACTTCGCCCGTTTGTTGCGGCTGATCTCGGGGATGCTGTCGACATCCAGATGGTCATCGTGTTCGTGGGTGCTCACAAACCAGTCGCAATCCACGTCACCGGCCGGCATGGGTGACGGCATAATGCGCTTCCATTGCGGTCCGAATTTGCGCTCCACCGAATGGCTCAGGTAGGCGTCAAGGAACAGCACGGTGCCGTCGGGCGCTTTCAACACAAATCCGGCCTGCCCCAGCCAGAACAGGGCAATCTGGTCATGCCTGGGCTGGCTGACTTGAATGCGTTCGGCCATGGAGATGATCATCGCACAGCCTTCCAGACGGTATCCAGGGTGCGCAAACCGTAGTGTTCACGAACCGATTGCGCGTCTACCGAGAAGTAGACGTCCCCGCGGTCTGAATCAAGGCCGTGATGCGGCAAGGGGTCTGCCGCCAGCCAGGGGTTCCAGTAGGGGATGTCATACTCATGCGCCACCCCGGCGGTCACCGCGTTGATGGAGTGGTCGCCTTCGATGTTGTCGATCTTTGAAGCCAGTATAGGCAGAACGCCATGCTGAATGCTGATATCCACAACCTCGCGCAGGTACTTTTCATACCCTTCGGCGTTGCCGTTCTTCCAGTTGGTGCCCATCATGATAAAAAGGAAAGACGGTTTGTTCACACGGAATTCGCACTCCAACGGGGTTTCATCCGCGCTGCATATACCGGGCTCAGACCAATTGGGATCCATAATGGTGGTGATGCCAAAGCCCTGGCGCACGGCCACGCCGTCACGCCCGAACTGTCCTTTGAAGTTGGTGATGGTCTCCATCAGGTCCTGGTCTTTATCCGAAAGGCGGAAGACATTACTGTCATACACACCCATGAACATATTGGGGACGGACTGGCAGTCACCGGCCACAGAGAAGTGGCGCGGGTCATTACCCATCTTTAAACCGGTCTGGAAAATGGCTTTCGCGCGCTCGCTGATGGTCTCGGGCACTATGGACGCCTGTCCCCAGCCTTTGGACGTCAGGTTGTTCTCCGGTTCAGTCAACGGGCCGGCAACCGGTGTGTTGATGATCTCCACGGTGGCGGTGGGGGTGGGCGGGACGGCCGTGGGGGGAGCCGGTGTGAAGGTGGCGGTGGGCAGCGCGGCCTGCATGGTCTGCACCTGCTGCGCCACAACCGTCTGCTGGACAGCCATGGTGGCCACCTGCTGCGCGACGGATGTTTCCATCACGGCGGTGGGGTTGGCGCCAAACGAAGCCGCCTGCCCGATGGACGAGCAGCCGGTGAGTACTGTTAATAGGAAGATAGCGGATATTCTCGTGTTCATAACCCGCCAATTTTAATCCAAAAATGCGGTTTATGACCGGCGGATTGAAAGCGGATTGACTGAAAAGTGATCAGTCAACACGCCTGACGCGGTTCCATGAAGCCTGCTGGGTGCGGCGGCTGAAGCGCACGAAGCCCATGAAAAGCGCGAAATTCGAGCTGACGAGGAACGCGGGCACATACAGCAGCCGGCCGATCAGGCTGTTCTTGCCGATCCTGCTGCCGATGAACGCCAGCAGGTAGAACAAAGCCTGCAGCCCGAGGAAGATCCAACCCCAGGGTGGTGCGAGGCGGAAGAAATCCGTGATCCAATTGTCTGTGGATGCCGCGGGGAAGATGACGGCCAGCAGACCTGCCAGCAGCGCGCCCAGCATGGCGAAGGGGATCACCGGGCGCGAGAGTTTGTGTGAGACGATCCGCCAGAACAGGCCGGGGTGTTTCATCACGTCCCATGAAAAGACCAGCGGGAAGACCTGGTAGATACCGGCCGTCATGCGGGCGCGGCGTTCGCGCTCACCACCGGCGGTTTGCGAAACCTTCTCAAACGACTTCGCGCCGGCATCATACAACACCCGGTAACCGCGCACGAGAAGTGACAACATGGTGTAGAAATCGTCGTTGATGATCTTCGCCGGAATAGGCGTGTACAGCGCGGAGCGCACCGCGAAGATCTCGCCGGTCACCGCCGTGCAGCTATGCCAGCGGGCTTCCTGCGCTTTGATGAAGGATTCATACTTCCAGTACAGGCCTTCGGAGTGGCCCAGGGCGCTATCAAACGCGCGCACATGTTTGGCCCCGGTGACTCCGCCCACATCCGGCCGGCTGAAGTACGGCACCAGGCGTTTCAGCACATCAGGCTCGAACATGTTGTTGGCATCAGAGAACAGAATGATCTCTCCGGTGACTTTGTCCATGGCGCGGTTGAGGGCCATGGATTTGCCCTCGCGCTTCGGCTGGTAGCTCAAATCAACGCCGCGGGAGGCGTATTCCTGCACCAGATCCACCGTGCGGTCGTTGGACCCGTCAGCCGCCACCAGCACCTGCAATTTCTCGCGCGGGTAGTCAAGTGACAGGCTGTTGTGCAGTTTGGCCTGTATCACGGCTTCTTCGTTATACGCCGCGATCAATATGGTGACAGGCGGCCATTCGGTTGGCGGTTCGACCGTCACCGGTTTTTTCAGGCGGGCGAAAAAGTAAATAATCAGCGGGTAACCGGCGTAGATATACGCCAGTGTGACGATGCATATCCAGAAAAGTATCGGCCAGATGATCATAAAGTGATTATACGCTGACCGCGGGAATGGCGTGTGCAGCGGTTTGACCAACCTACCCTCTCAAACAGAGCGCCCGATTTAATTTATATCCGCGGGTTCTATCACAAGGAACAGGCCGTTGATCACACTCCTTAGCTTACGCGGAGGGATGGATCCGCAATAATCCGTCAGATCACTTTTATCTACCGTAAAAACTTGCGATACATTTACTACACTGGCTTTTGAAATTCCACCTTCGCCTGGTTCAAGCAGTACATTCCCCGGGGCTTTCGCCCTTTGCATATTCGTGGTTAGAGCACAGACGATAACTGTGTTGATACGGCTTTGATTAAACAGATTATTCTGCACTATGACAAAAGGACGCCGGTAACCGGGTTCTGATCCTGCCAGTTCATCCTCATCGATCCAGTATATATCCCCCTGCTTTATTTCCATTCGTCCCGGGCCCTCAACTTCTTTCTGTGGGATTGCATTACTGTCAATGTTCCCTTTTCATCCTCGTCGGGATAACCGGAATAAGCTTCATTGATCTGGTGCAGCATTTTCTTGTTGTGGTAATTCTGGATGTATTCTTCCAAAGCGTTTGAAATTACCCGGCTCCGGGATACATCCAATTCTTCCGCAAGGTTTACTGTTTCAGCCAGCAGATCACCATCTATGGATATGGCTGTTTTAATTTTTGGCATTTTCCTACTCCATGGTATACCTTTAGTATAACGAATGGTATTACTTATTTCAAGTGGATGTGCCATGACCTGTGTCTAAAAGAATTTCCCTTTCAACATATCGGCAGTGTTGAACTACCTACTATTCCAGCCGGCATGCTTTTCACCCACGTAGGGGCGGGTTTGTAACCCGCCCCTACGCCTCACGAAATATGCTCAATGCACTACAGAAGTATCTTTGAATTCGATTTTCAACCGGCACTCGTGACGTCCATGCCCGGGCGGACGCCGCTCGTCAGACCAACGAAGGGCGGGTTAGTAACCCGCCCCTATGCCTCGCGAAATATAATCAATGCAATACAGAAGTATTTTTGAATTCGATTTTCAGCCGGCACCCGTGACGTCCATGTCCGGGCGGGTTAGTAACCCGCCCCTACGCCTCGCGATGTTTACTCAATGCAACAATTTTTTTTGTTTTCGTTTTTCAACCGGCACCCGTAACGTCCATGCCCGGGCGGGTTAGTAACCCGCCCCTACGCCTCGCGATGTTTACTCAACGCAACAAAGTTTTTTTGTTTTCGTTTTCTAGCCGTCATACGTGACGTCCATATCCGGGCGGACGCCGTCCGCCCCTACGCCGCCCGCATAATTTTCAGCGTAAAAAGAAAATCGTGCGCGGACTATTTCCAGCCGGCATTCGTTTCACCAACGTAAGGGCGGGTTAGTAACCCGCCCCTACGCCTCGCGAAATATAATCAGCGCAAAAAACTATTAACTTACTTTACCAACACGAATGTGCCGGTGCGGTCGTGGGTTTCCACCCACATCAACGCTTCACGCGCGCCGCCGAGGTCAACCCACCCGCCAAGGCCGTCGTTGGCTTCCGCGTCCCAGTACAGAACATGGAAGGTTTCATCCACCTGCGCATTGGTGATGGGGAAGCGCACCGTGTAGGTGGCGCCTTCGAAAGCCTGCAGAACCACATTCTCGCCAAACATCAATGTGACCGTGAATCCGTCGACAAACGACCACGGCCCCGGCAAAGGCGCAGGCAGCTCCTCGGGTTTTACCAGCTCCATCGCGGCTTTGTAACCGCACATCGCCTGGTTGATGATTGTCTCTTCGCCGTCAGGCAGACGCAGCAGGCTGGTACCCGTGCAAGACAGGTCAATGAACTCACCGCCGGTCACCGGGATCAACTCGGCGCCGGGCGGAAGGATATACGCGAATACAACGGGGACCACCGCGGCCGCTGCCGGGGTGGTGGTCGTCTCATCTGTATCGCCGTCATCGCCGCTGCTGGAACTTCCGCCGCAGGGATAATTCAGGTTCTCGATCACCGTTCCGCCTGAAATATCTGTGGCTAGATTGTTACCGCTGATCGTAACGGAATTCAGGGTAATCGTGGAATCGGGACCCGTCATGGTCGATTCCAGTCCATCTTCACCGTTATCCTTGAACACGCTGCACGTTACCGTGATATCTCCGGCGGAATTAAGCACAATACCGTCATCGCCATTCCCTGACGCAACGACACTATTTACGGTGATGTAATCTGGCGCATATGTGTACAGGCCATACTCGCCATTGGCATTGAACTGGCTGTTGAAGACGCTGACGTACGTATCCCCCACAAGCCTGGCGCCGTAATCATCATTTCCGTTTGCCGCAATGCCGTTGACGTTGACATACTGGTTGGTAGAAACGGCATACAGGCCGTAATGATGATGGTTACCGGAGAACGTGGAGGTCTGAATATTGATCCAGCCGCTGGCAAACACCTCAGCCCCGCGGTACTGGTTGGAATCAACATGGACATCCTTCAGGTCGACAGTTACACCGTGAACCACCAGGCCGTAGTCACCGTTGTTATCGCGGATGGACGTGTTGGTGATGGATACCGCCTCGCCGGAAAATATGGAAACACCCCGCTGGCCGTTGTCGTCAAATTCACTGTCAAAGATTCGCATGTATCCGTTCATATGCGCATCCGTTGACAACCCGGATCCATGATCGCTGACAGCCGTAACGTCACGCAGAGTGTAATTCGAACCGTCGTTCAAGCGAATCGCGTGGGTATAACAGCCGCCAAGAACACAACCGGGGTCATGCGATTGAATGACAATTTTCTCCAGCAATACACCGTCGGTGTACTCCATGAAGACTCCGCCATCACTGCCGTACTCTTTGATGGTAGTGTTTAGCAGATCAATGTCATCGCTCGAGTGGACAAACACACCGTATCCCGTCCCCTCTTCATGGATCGTGGAATTCCGGATGATGACGTTCTGGCTGTGGTTAATGCGCACGGCATTCCCGCTGCCGGAATTGTTGATATCCATATTGTTCAGGGTTACATCTTCAGAATTATTCACTTCGACGGTGTTGTGGCTGGTGGAAAATTCCTCGATCAGGAAGTTTGCCAGCGTAAGCGAACCGGTGATGTTACTGATAAGGAAATTCTGCTCCAGGGGTGTTTGCCCCACAACGGTATTGGCCGCCAGATCATACCCGCCAAACAGATTGATGCTGGAATTCGTGTCAAATTCACCTCCATTTATCAAAATGGTATTGTGTGTGGGGCTGGAGTACCCCACTTCCACATAGATGGTGCAATTGCCGTTTCCCGCAAGTTTGGCATGGTTTATCGCGGCTTCAATCGTCCCGTATGAAATGCACGACGCGCTACCCGGAGCGTCAGTACCGGCACAATACATCGGGTCTCCGTTTGCCAGCGTGTCTTCCGCTTCACTGGAGGCGAGTGGAACCGCCCCGCCCTCCTGGTCCAAAACGACCAGATTGGCTCCCTCGGGCAATGCTTCCAACACCTCTACCGGCGCGGCTGGCGGTTCTTCGACCACCACAGCCGCGTCAATCACCTGGGTTTCGGGCGCCGGGCTTACTTCAGGGGCAGCCTGCGGCTCTTCTTCACCCGCAGGTGGTGCTTCATCCGCCGGGTCACCGGCCTGCTGGATCACATGACCCAGTGGCGCGGTGACATCCCCTGCCGGCGGTGCTTCACCAGATCCTTCGGGTTGCGGCTCCGCGTCCGTCACTACGGGTTCGGCCGCGTCTACTGGTGGCTGCTCCACCTCAGCCGGTGTTACAGGTTCTGCCGGAGGCTGTACTTCACCCGCCGGCGGTACGAGTTCTACCGGAGGCGGTTCCACCACAACCGGCGGCTCAACAGGGGCAGCCGGTTCAACGTACACCGGTTCCACATATACCGGCTCCACATACACCGGCTCCGGAGCAGGTTCGGATGGCGGCGGCTCTGCCGGCGCTTCCTCTGGAGGCGCTTCTTCAGGCGGCGGCTCTTCCGCGGCAACTTCTTCCGCCGGCGGGTCTGCCGGGGCTGTGTCGTCGGCTTTCACCACCATGCCGATCGGGATGGTGAGCGCCAGCGCGTACACCAGAATGAACACAACATAAAACAGGATGGTAAACCATTTTTTCTTTCCCATTTTGTTTCTCCTGTCAGGGTGAGATAGAGAAGTTAATGTCCGGCGGTCAAGCCGGCAAACATTGAGACGAGTACCTCCTCCCTCCTCCGGTCGTGGAGACAATAACGCCGCGGAGCTTTGTATCGCGCGCCATAAAAACAAACAACCGGTCATATTCAGTGACCGGTTTCGCTACTGGCTCCCTGCCGCCATTCCCCATGCGTAGCGGGTAAGCGACCAATTTATGGCGGTAGATCCTGGCTTTCAACAGGGCAGTCGTGATGAATGCCGTGTTGGTTGAATACAGTTATGGGTAAAAAATAATGCAGACGGGTGTTATTTTCCCTGAACGATATTTACAGTATAGATGGATAACCGGGGTTGTCAAACTTATTGATAACCCGTTATAACCGGGTTGAAGGCATGCCGTGTACCTGTATAGACAACTACGCAGAGGTAAGCCGGGGTGATATGCTGACTTTTTTCCCCCGTCCGGCCCTGTTGACAGTTTCTGTATAATAATGAAAGACCAAACGCTCATCCCCCAGATGACATGAAAACCAGTATCCGCCTGCTGCGCGCCGCCTTTCCGGTCATGATCCTCCTATCCGCCTGTGGCAATGTGACTGCCACCCCGGCGGCAGAGTCATCCGTTACAGTGGCGGCTGTCACTCCAACAACCCCGGCTCCAACCACTGAACCTGCCCGCGCGATGCGGATCTCAGACGTGATCTCAATAGACAGCCTCGCGGAGATCACCGGATATACCGATTACCAGTATATCGAACCGGATTACAACAACCCGGAGGACGGCGAGCCCGCCGGAAACTTCTGGAGCGTGTACACCGCGAGGGTGGAGATCCGGTTCAGGATGCACACGCGGGGCGGGGTGGAAAAGCTGGAGGATTACCGCACCGCGGCCAACCCGGGCAGTCTGGTTTGGGTGGAGTCACCCCTGTGGGATAGCGGCTGCTATTATATGATCGGGGAATATGACGCGGATTTTGTGGTGGCGCGCGGTGACGAGTGCTATTACGTGGGGTTCGTGCCGTCCGCGTATCCGCAGTTTGACCCGCTGGAACTGGGAAAATCTCTGATGACGATGTTCATTAAAAATTCAGATACATTCAACGGGAGGGAAAAATGAATCGAAGAACTGTTATCGCCATCCTTGCTCTGTTTGCCGTGCTCGGGCTTTTCACCGGGTGCGGTGAAAAACCGGCTGAACCGGCTGCCGTTACGGTACCCGAAGCCGTTCAACCTTCAGCCACTCCGGAGCCCGCGAAACCGGTTGACACACCCACGCCGGCCGGCCCGGTACTCGGGGCGGATGGGAAACCCGTCCTGTTTCCCGGTGACGTTCCCGCTCCCCTGCCGGAGGACCTGTCAGTGTATAACCTGACGTATTACGGCTATCAGATGGCGGCTATGCAAAAATTTGTGCCGGCCGATGTTTTTAAGGATAAGGCGAAATATTCCGATCAGGACCGTGAAAATGCCCGTGTGGCGCTGGATCATGTGCTGGATTCCATGAAGGTTCAGGAAAAAGCGCAGGGTGATACCGTCAACGAGAATGTGTACGGCTGGCATTTGCTCGCCCGGATCTATGCCCATAAGTATTACGATGCCCGGCTGGATGCCGATCTTAAGAAGTCGCTTGAATATTATGAAAAATGCCGCGCGAAGAATTACGCCGCATCGGTAGGCGACCATCAGGAGTTATTGTTGGCCGCCGGGCGCGAGCTGCCGGAAGAGTGGAAGTAAGAGTTTTTTCGTAACTCCCATACACCGGCAGGAATGGCTGTGTATGCTCCAATGGATTTGTTCCGGTTTCTTTGGGGCTGTGTTGGACAAACCGCCGTTCCAATAAACCGGTTTTCCCGGTTAGCGGTACCTGTTTCCTTCCGGCGGTTTGCCCAACCTACCGTCTGCCGGTTATGAAGAGAGCACATTGCAAAGATACGTTTTAGTTATTACGAGATACTCACCTGCACGTGTACTTTAATGGCTTTGAGAGATCCTTCGCTAACGCTCAGGATGACGAAATTCCGTCACCCTTCCGGGAGGATGTCAGGGAATACGAAACACAAATACAAACCGGACTGCCTTGTAAACAGGCAGCCCGGTGAGAGATGGACCTGAATTGACAAATCCTTAGATCTGGTACGGCACCTCGATGATCACCAGCCCGGGTTTGAACATGAACGCCATGCGCAGCATCATCGCCGTTTGACTGTGCAGGAAGTTCTCCCACCAGTGCTTCGGCACAAATTGCGGCACCACCACGGTGATGATCTCATTGGGCATCCGTTTATCCAGCAACTGCTCAATGTAATTCATCACCGGCTCGATCAACAACCGGTACGGCGACTCCAACAGCACCAGCCGGGTGCCCTCTCCGTACATTTCCCATTTCTCGCGGATCTTCTGCGATTCAACCGGGTCGGTGGAAACATGCAGCGATGTGACATCTTCCGAAAGGGAACGCGCGTACGTCAACGCGGCCAGTGAACCGCGGTGCACACCGGCGATCAACACCACCACCCGGTGACGTTTGATCGCGGTGGAATGGTAATTCTGCAAAGAGAGTTTTTGCGCCAACCGCTTGTAATGGTGATGGATGCTGAAGAAAAATCCCACCAGCACCGGGATAAGGATGACGATGATCCACGCGCCATCTTTGAATTTTGTGATCGCGAAGACCACCATTACCACGGCAGTACATACGGCGCCGAATCCATTGATGACCAGCTTGGTAACCCAGTGGGGGTCATAGCGCACCACAGACCCCGGTTCAACAACCTCTTCGCCCGGTTTCAAATGCCCTGATTTCCACCAGCGCCGCGCCATGCCAGCCTGTGACAGGGTGAACGACAGGAACACCCCGATGGCATACAGCGGGATCAGTTTGGTGACACTGGCCTGAAACACGATGATCAACAACGATGAGATAGCCGCCAACGTTACAATGCCGCGTGAAAAGACCAGGCGGCTTCCTTTAAATGTCATCTGCCGGGGCAGGAAACCGTCACCGGCTTCAAGGGCGGAAAGGCGTGGAAAATCCGCGAAGGCCGTGTTGGCCGCCATGATCAAGATGACCGCCGTACCGGCGATCAATGCCAGGTACAGCACCCCCTGCCCGCCATAAATAGTGCGTGTCAACTGTGAAATGACCGTTTCCTGTTCTGAAGGCACGGCATGGATGGGGCCGATTAGGAAGGATATTCCCAGGAACAACGTGGCAAGAATACCGGACATCCACACCAGGGTAATGCCGGCGTTTTTACTACTGGGCGCTTTGAATGCCGTGATCCCGTTGGAGATGGCCTCGATGCCGGTCAACGCGGCGGTGCCGCTGGAGAACGCGTGCAGCAGCAGGAACGGGGTGACAACCGTCGCCACCATGCCGGCAGTTTCCAATTCCGGCGGGTTGACCACCGGACCCAGAGTTCCGGTGAAGTAGCGGAAGAACCCCACACCCACCGTGATGAACATGGTGACCACAAAGAAATACGTGGGTATGGCAAACGCCATGCCCGATTCTTTAACGCCGCGCAAGTTGACCAGCATAATAAACAACACCATACTGACAGCAATTTCCACGCGGTAGGGGAACAACTGCGGGAAAGCCGAAACGATCTGCGCCACACCGGAAGAAATGGACACGGCAACCGTGAGGATGTAATCCGTCAACAGAGCCGCGCCGGCTGTCTGCGCGGGCAGTTCGCCCAGGTTGTCGCGCGCCACAATGTAAGCGCCGCCGCCGCCGGGGTAAGCGTGGATGGTTTGCTCATACGAGATGGAAACAATTGCCATCAATGTCACAATGGCTATTGAGATCGGGAACACATACCCCAGCGCCTGGGAACCGGCATACGCCAGAATGATCAGGATCTCCTGAGACGCGTACGCCGTGGAAGAGAGCGCGTCTGAGGCAAAAACGGCCAACCCGATAAATTTGCCGATCGTCTGGTTGGGCGCGTCAGCGGTGGAAAGCGGGTGCCCGATCAGCCAATTCCGCCAACTACGCGGCGGTGTCTGGTCATAGCCTGGCTCAAGGATGGTTGCCCCCGAAGCAGTATCAATTTTCATTGCGGTACTCTCTCAAATCTACCGGCTTTTTCGCTGCCGGCAAAATAAAAATCTCGTCCAACTAGCGATAATACTCATCCGGCATAAAGACTGTATGCGGTCTTTTGGGAAAAATATAAAGATTTAATAAAGATTTGCTCTGGTAATGGATGGGTAACGGTAGGCTGGTTTTATCCGGTAAAATGGGGGGTATTAATTATTCAGATCGGAAGATTTAATGGATACAACCACTACATTGATCATCGCGGTCGGCCTGGCCATGGATGCCTTTGCCGTTTCTCTCGGGGTGGGAACCAGCCCGTCAGATAAAGCGGAACCTGCCTGGCGGCGCGTTTTACGCATATCCTTTCATTTTGGCCTGTTCCAGGGGCTGATGACCCTGCTGGGCTGGCTGCTGGGATCAACCGTAGCCGGGCTGATCAGCGCGGTTGACCATTGGGTGGCGTTCGGTCTGCTGGCCTGGGTGGGTTGGCGTATGGTCAAAGAAGGCCTCAATCCCGATGAAAATTGCCGGTGTGAAGATATCACCCACGGCAAAACACTGCTGGTGCTGTGTGTGGCCACCAGCATCGATGCCATGGCGGTGGGACTTTCACTCGCCATGCTGCAGGTTGATATCCTTTCAGCCGCGGCGGTGGTTGGTGTGGTCACACTGATGCTCTCGCTGTTCGGCGGTTTCGCCGGCCACAGGTTGGGGGAACGGTTCGGAAAGAAAATGGAAGTAGCCGGAGGATTGATCTTGATCGGTATCGGCCTGCGGATACTTGCCAGTCACTTATTCGGGCTTTGATCCGTTCTGTTCAACTGAACTCAACAAATCCAAAAACGCGGTGACCACTGCCGGGTCAAAGTGTTTTCCTGATTCTTCCTTTATATAATCCATCACACGGTCATCCGCCCAGGCTTTGCGGTACGGGCGGTCAGACCGCAGTGCGTCCCACACGTCAACAACGGCAAACAGCCGGGCGGCGAGCGGTATCTGCTCACCTTTCAGTCCGCGCGGGTAACCGCTGCCGTCCCACTTTTCATGGTGGCAGGATGGGATATCCAGCGCACGGTGCAGGTAGCTGATCTGCGAAAGCATATCATACGCGAATTGCGGATGCTGCCGCATGATCACCCACTCTTCGTCTGTCAACGGGCCGGGTTTGTGCAGAATGCTGTCTGGAACACCCATCTTCCCGATATCGTGCAGCATGGCGCCCCGTTTGATGTGGATCAGATCTTCATTCTTGATCCCGATTTTTTCTGCCAGCCGCAATGACATTTCCACCACACGCACGGTATGGTTTTCTGTTTCGTTATCCCGCAGGTCCAATGCCTTGGACCAGCCTTCGATGGTGGCGTCGTAGGCTACGCGCAAATCAATATTGGAGCGCTGCAACTGTTCCAGCATGCCAATACTATCAATGGCAATGGCCGTCTGCCCTGCCAGGGTATCGAGGTATGCCAGCCAATCCGAGCCGGGATCAAAAGGCTTGCGGCTGATTATCTCAAGCACACCCCGAACCTCACCCCGGGCTACCAGAGGAACACCCCAGTACCCTTTAACACCTTCACCATCCCAGATGGCCCGCATGGATGGCGAAAAAAGATCGCGCACTTCTCCGGTATCATGGATCATGCGGCGTTCCATGATCGCCCGCTCAGCCAGGATCATCCGTTCACGTTTTTCCGGCGCGTTTGCCAGATTCTTTATGTACCCATACCCGGCGGCAAAATCATAGGTCAGCGAATACGGGTTGAACAGAACCACATCGGCCGCGTCAACCGCCAGTTGTTCAACACTGATCTTAAGGATAGCTTTTAACGCGGACCGCAAATCGATTTTGCTGTTTATGGTCATATCGATGGTGTGTAAAGCGGAAACCTTGCGCAATTGCCTTTGCAGTTGACTTTCTTTTTCACTATTTTCAATGGCCACCGCCAGGCTGTTGGTAAGGGCGGTGATGTTCTGCACATCATCCAGCCCGAACGCGTTCTTTTCCCGGCTGAAAAGCGCCATCACGCCGATCAGGCGTTTTTCATACATCACCGGCACAAAAAGGGCGGAGTTGATCGTATCGTCCAACACGATCCAGCGCGGATCTGACTTTGTATCGGCAATGTTGATCACCTTTAATGATTCCGCCGCCTTACCCACCAAACCCTGTTCTTCTCCCAGCTTAAATTCCAGCTGGCTGCGGTATCTCGTTTCGGTTTCCTGCGAAAACCCGGATGACGAAGTGAGCGAAAGCTTACTTTCCACCGGGTCGTATTCAAAGAAATTAGCCTGCTGGTACCCGGCTATTTCAACCACAGTCCGCAAAACCATAAGGATCATCTCGCGGGGTGAGTGATGGCTGACCATTTCGCAAGAAGCCTGGTAAAGCGCGGTTTGCCGCTTGTTAAACCGTTCGAGCTGAAGCATCTTCTCTTCGAGCTTGCGCACCAGTGTCTCACTGTACGATTTGTAATAGGTTTCATTTTCCGGCTGTTCAGGCGGAACCGGCCGTAATATTCGTTCCGAAGACTGCAAAACCTCGCGGATGGCTTTCAACATTTCCGAAGGTTCCATGGGTTTTACCAGGAACCGGTCGGCGCCCAGGCTCATGGCGAATTCTTCGTCCCTGGGATCAGTGTATGTGGCTGTATAGAAGATCAATGGGACATTTTTGAGGTTATTGTCCTTCTTGAATTCTCGGCAGAGGGAAAACCCGTCCATTATGGGCATAAGGATATCGGTAATCACCAGATCCGGTTTTTCCGCGCGTGCCTGATCCAGGGCTTCTTTTCCATTTACCGCTTTCCGTATCTCATAATTGTTGGAAAGCAGCATGATCTCCAGCATATACAGGTTCTGGGGGTTGTCATCAACGATTAAGACTTTTTTCATGGCGGGCCTCGCGTTTCAATGGACTAATGCGATGGAAGGTGTTGGTTTACCTGTGTGATGAAGGTATCCGGGTCGATGGGTTTTTCGATGTACCCTGTGCAGCCGGCGGCCAGCGCCTGCTCACGGTCGCCGGGCATCGCAAACGACGTGACAGCGATAATGGGGATCGCGGCCAGAGACGGGATTTTGCGTAGTTCACGGGCAACGGTGTAACCATCCATTACAGGTAATTGTATGTCGAGCAGTATCAGATCAGGCTCACAAACCGAAGCCATTCGCACTCCTTCATCACCGCTGCGCGCCTGAAACACCCGGTAACCGCTCTTTTCAAGAATGAACGTCACCAGGTATAAGTTTTGCTCGTTGTCTTCAATGATGAGTATGTTTTTATCCATTTATGAATCCCTTAAAAGTGGAAGGTCAAAGGCGAACGTGCTTCCTTTGCCCGGGTCACTGGTCACCGCGATGCCCCCGCCAAGCAGGTCTATCAGCCGCTTGCAGATCGAAAGGCCCAAACCGGTTCCCTCGTATTGACGGGTAATACCGGTATCAACCTGGCGGAAGGGTTTGAATAGCGTTTGAAGGTCTTCTTCACGGATGCCGATGCCGGTATCGGTTATGGAAACCTTTACCCGTCCATCCATAACCCGGCTGGTGATTGTGACTGAACCCGCCTCTGTGAATTTCACCGCGTTGTTCAACAGGTTGATCAGTATCTGTTCCACCCGGCGCCGGTCGCTGACGATGGTCAACGTATCGGGCTGCAGGTCGGTGACCAGCGCCAATCCCTTTTTATCTGCCGGGTGTTTGACCTTTTCCACACTGGTTTGTATCGAAGCACACAGGTCAAATTCTTCTTTCACCAGCATGATCTGGTCGGCTTCGATCTTGGATATATCCAGAACATCGTTGATCAATTCCAGCAGGTGGCGCGCGCTGCCCTGCACCATCTTCAATTGTTTTTCCTGCTCCTCGCTCAACGGGCCGACGAGTTTTTGCAGCAGGATACCGGTGAAGCCGATGATCGAGTTCAGCGGGGTGCGCAATTCATGAGACATGGTGGCGAGGAACGCGGATTTCAGCCGGTCGGCGCTTTCAGCCTTCTTCACCGCTTCTTTCAGATCTTCATTTAATTGCTGCGCCGAGCGGTTCAGGGCTTCCACTTCAGCCACCCGCCGGGCCAGTTCGGTGGTGCGCTCGGCTACGCGCAACTCAAGCTCTTCCGCGTGAATCCGCAGAACTTCATGCAGGCGCGCGTTTTGAATGGCCACAGCCGCCTGCGCGGCCAGGCTGGAGGCAAGCCCTTTCGATTCATCGGTAAAGAAACCGGGTTCGTTTTTATCCAGTGAGAAATACCCCAACACCTGTCCCTGCGATACCAGGGGAACACCCATCCAGCTTCGGCCGTGCCCGCGGCCGGCATGTGACTCCCAATCGGGGTACGTGTCAATATCATCCACAACCACGCAGGTTTGCCCATCGACCAGCGGGCTGATCAACGGATTGCTTTGATAATTAGGCAGCACGCTCGCGGCCACCTCGCGGTCAACATCCACGTCAAAACCTCGGGATGTGACCATTTTCAACCGCGATCCGTCTTCAATCAGCACCACCCTCGCCCGGTCATAGGGCACGATCTGGCGCATAAAATCGAGCAACACATTCAGCAATTCCTTCAGGTCCAGCGAGTTGGTCAACACCAGGTTGGCCGCCTGGATCGTCTCTTTGATGCCGCGGGCGGTGCGTTCTGCCTCGCGTGAAGCGCGCAGGGCTTCTTCAGATTCAACCCGGTCTGTCACGTCGGTGATCGTTCCAACGTAACCCACCACCTCATTTTCGGCGTTGACTTCCGGAACGGCCTGCCCGATGACATACCTCACACTGCCATCCGGCCGGATGAACCGGTAATCAGCCTGTGACGAAATATGGTTGGCCGCGTATCCTTTCCAATCACCGCTCAATTTTTCCCGGTCTTCCGGGTGGACGGCTTTCAGCCAACCGTCACCCAGCGCTTCTTCGGGTGAGAGTCCTGAGATCCGGCACCAGGTGGGGTTGACGTATGTCGTTAGCCCGCTGGCATCGGTGCGGAAAATACCTGCCGGTGAAACGCGCGCCAGGGTGTGGTAGCGTTCTTCACTGTCTTTCAGCGCTTTTTGCGCCTGTTTCTCATCGGTGATATCACGGACCAGGATGATGACTTCATTATCATCACTGGGTGAATACCGGGCTTCAAAAAAATGGGGCTCACCCTGCACAGACATCTGGTACTCTTTGATCTGCAGCTTATGGGTGAGAAGCGCTTTCTTCACGCTGGTCATGGTCATTGCAGATATTTCGGACGGCAGGATCTCTTCAGCCAGTTTGCCGTTGAACTCCTCCAGGCGCTGGCTCAGAGGGCTGCTTTCGGCGGCATGGTAATCTATGAACCGGCCATTCTGATCCATACGGATGATCAGGTCAGGGAAGTTGTTCAGCAAGGCCATATAGCGGTTTTCGCTGCGGCGCAGACTATCTGACTGGCTGCTGATCTTCCCGCGAAACAAAAAAGCGACAATTCCCAGAATGATAATGACAACAGCCGCCATGAGCAGCAGGTTCGTCACCCAGCGGGGGATAACCTCAACCGGGTGCTCGCCGAAGTAGGTATCCAACGCTTTGTAATACTCCGAATCCGGATCACTCTTAAGTTGACGAATATCCGCGTCAATGGTCTTTTTCAGGTATTGAGACAATTCCGCGTTTTTCGTCAACGCGAAACGGAGTTGGGTGGGTTGAAGGATGATCGGTGTGCGAACCACATTAAATTTTTGTTCATTTAGGTCACCGAAATCTTTGTTCGTCACACCGGCATCCAGCCGCCCATCCTGTATCGCCTTGAAGACGTCGTCGTAAGAATCAAACTCAAAAAATTCACATGTCACATCAAACCGGGTGACCATGTCCTTAAGCCCTTCAGGGCCTTCCATATTCACACTGCCCCTGAGTCCGCCCACCCGTTTGCCGTTTAAATCTGGAATGGTTTGTATTCCGGAGTTCTCTCGGCTGTACACGCGCGACCAGCTTGTAAGGATGGTTTCATCATTAAAATCAAATTTCTCCATCCGTTCGGCTGTGAAGCTCGTATCCGGCATCAGATCGATCTCATTTCGCTCCAGCCGTTCAAGCCCTTCCGTCCAGGTACCGTGTACCCACTCGATCTGCCACCCTTCTTTGCGGGCAATGTAATACAGAATATCCGCCCAGAAACCCTTTACGGTTCCATCAGAGGCGGTATATATCTTTGGCGCGTTTTCGTAAACCCCGACCCGCACAGTGTAATTCTGAGGGATCTGATTCAACCCCATCAGCCCCAGGGCGGTAATTAGTGATACCAGTATCAGGGTGATCCGGCGCATAATGATTCTTCCGGTAATGATCAAGAATCTGTGGCACGCGGTAACGCGTTTTGAGGAATGCTCATTCGCGGAGGGCGGTCACCCGCGGATACCCGCCAATGGTCCGGTTCCGTTACCGGAACCACCCGCTTCTTCCTTATATAACAGTAAAACCGGTTGACATTCATTATATACATCCTGAAGATTAACGCCGGATGAGCGATCCCGCACGGGTGACGGTCAGGAGATGAGCCAGTCGATGGCCGCCTGCCGGTCATCAAACGGGACGGTCTTGTTCTTCGTGAACTTGCTGATGATCTCAAGGAATGTTTTACGCGGTCCGTTCATCCCCAGGATGGCCGTTTTCGTTGTCAGATTATCTGAGACCTGCGCCGAAATTTGCTTGAATTGATTGAGAACCTCGGGTGAAATGATGGTTCCCGTGGTATCCACCAGTACCAGCGCGGTCTTTTCAGGGGTGGTTCCCATGAATTTCTTTACGTCTTCCACCTCTGCTTTGACCTGCTCCATGCTCATATGGTCGTAGCGGGCAACAAACACTTTTTTTCCTTTGTGTTCTTCCAAACCTGATTTCATAATAGCCTCCCTTATCCTTTTAAAATGTACTT
This sequence comes from uncultured Leptolinea sp., assembly GCA_964404415.1. Taxonomy (GTDB): domain Bacteria; phylum Chloroflexota; class Anaerolineae; order Anaerolineales; family Anaerolineaceae; genus Leptolinea. The sequence goes on from CAYOKC010000050.1 coordinate 22,361, forward strand.
AATCTGACTTCGTTTATTGAGTCAGTACAGTAATAATCTGATCACACCCTGCTAATTAGAATACCCCACTGATAAAAAATATCAAATAAAAAACAGATTAATCCTCCCGCGGTTGACCGGCATTTCCGCCTGAAAATGACATACGAAGGCGAATCGAAGTTCCCCTCCGGGGTTAATGATCCGGCGGGGATCAGGTTAATGGTTGACCATTAATCGAAGATCAATGTTGAACTACCGGATGATCCTTCTTCCGGTCAAACCAGGCCAATAAATACAGCAATCCGTTGACCATCAGCGGAAGCGTGATCGCCAGGTGCACAGACCAGTGCGCGGTGAGATTATCGAGAAAATACAGCAGCCCGAGCACCGGAAAGATCACCGCCCCCAGCCATTCGCGGTTCCATGCCGCGGAAAGAATGACGAGCACCAACATGACGGGAATATTGTGGATGATAAATCCGACGGCCATTTCCCAGACCGGGCTTTGCCCGTCGAACACGTCAAAGGAAAACAGCATCAGGAAAAGCGCCAGAAGAATGGTGAAGACCCGCGGCGCGATGCGGATTATGGGCAATTTCGCTCGTTCCATATAAACCTCCCACTATGCCGGTATTTCACGGCTATCTTTACTATAGTGCCTTCAGGCCGGTTTTCAATACCTTGAAGGCAGCCATCCTACTATAAGTACGCTTCCGGCCATATGAAGGTTTCAATATGTAAAGCGTACTTGACATTTTAGCAATCCGGATTATACTGATGTAAAGCTAGCTTTACAAAGGAGTCTATGAAAAATCATCTCGAAGTTTTACGCGCACAGGCCGGGCTCACGCAGCAGGAACTGGCTGACCGGGTGGACGTCTCCCGGCAGACGATCATCTCGCTGGAGAACGGCCGCTACAACCCGTCAATCCTGCTGGCTTTCAGGCTGTCAAAGCTGTTCGGCCGGAGCATTGAGGAAATATTCATTTACGAAGAGGAATTTGAACATGAAGAACCAGAACACTAAGTCAAACCGTGTGAATTACGGTCTTATCGCCCTGGCCGCCGGTATCGTGCTTTTTGCCGCGGGGTTGATCCTGCGGAAGACTGTACCCGGAACCATCGCGGATACCCGCCTGCTGGAAGGGTTGGGGATCCTGCTGGCTGGCTGGGGGATCATCCCGCTGATGCGCGCCATCGCCGCGCGCCGAAACCCGGCCGCCGCCCGCCGCGCCATGCTGGAAGAGGGTGACGAACGCGCGATGGAGGTACGTCACCGCGCGGGTTACATCGCCTTTATGGTTTCGTCCGCGGCCAGCGCGGTGGTTTTGATCGGGTATTCCGCGTTCACCCGCGGTGTCACCGGGTTTGACCCGCTGTGGATCGCGCTGGTGTTCCTCACCGTCTGCCCGATGATCGTCTTCGCGGTGGTGATGGCCTGGAGTAACCGGGGGTAAAAAGACCCCCGAAGGACCCCGGCAGGTAAAGTCACCTTCCTCCTCGAGGGGGAAAGCCGGGATGAGGGTGAGACCTGCCGAAAGATCTAGCCCCCCTTCGTGAAGGGGGGTTGGGGGGATTCATACCTGCCGGGTGACGAATCAAATGCACG
>CAYOKC010000051.1:0-2975 GCA_964404415.1 uncultured Leptolinea sp.
GCCGATCTTCTGGGAGAATTATGACCGCGCCAGCCAATCCGTCTCTGAATTGTTCGCCATCGGCGCGCCGTCATCCGGTTTTATCATACCGTTCTGTATCCTTTATGCGCTTCTGGCTTACGCGTTCGGGGCCGGGATCTGGCTGTCAGCTGGATCGAAATGGACGTTGAAAGTTGTCGCCATGCTGATTATCGCCAAAGAAATTCTAGGCGTAATCGGGACAGTTTTCGCTCCGATGCATCTGCGCGGTGCTGAGGGTAGCCTGTCGGATACGATGCATATAGTGGTAACCATGATTGGCGTGTTACTGTGCATGTTCCCGGCTATCGGGTTCGGCGCCGCGTCTTTTGGCAAAGGCTTCCGGGTTTATTCCATTGTCACGATGGTTATCTTTATTATTTTCGGGGCGCTGGCCGGAATGGATGGCCCCAATGTCGCGGCCAATCTGCCAACACCGTACCTGGGCATATGGGAACGCGTCAATATTTATACCTACATGGTGTGGGTGATCGTACTCAGTCTGATGTTGTTGTTCCCTTCGTCAAAACCAACAATTCAGCCAGCCAGCCAGCCAATAAAAACACGTCTACACGAATCCTTCCTTCGGATCCGCGGTTATACACTGTAGAGACTAAGAATAAAATCCTTATATACTAATATTGTTGAACAAACAGGTTGAAAGGAAACATTCACCATGCTCTATATGGAAACCAACTCACTAGACCCCACCTGGAACCTCGCGCTTGAAGAAGCCGCGCAGGAGTGGGACCAGAATGAAGAGATCATGATGCTCTGGCAAAATGACAACGCCATCATCGTGGGCCGGTACCAGAATGCCGAAAAAGAGATCAACTTTGACGCGGCCAACCGGTTGGGCGTGAAGGTCGTGCGCCGCTCCACCGGGGGTGGGACCGTTTACCATGATCTCGGCAACCTCAATTACTCATTCATCCGGCCAGTGGATTACACGAAAAAGCTGGAAATGACCGCGCTCTCCAAACCCATGGAGCAGGCATTGAACTATATGGGCATCCCCGCGCTGGTCCAGGGGCGTAATGACATCACCCTGGAAGGCAAAAAGATTTCCGGTACCGCCCAGCGCATTCACAGCAACCGGCTGCTGCACCACGGCACACTGTTGTTTGACTCCAATCTTGATGTGTTGATGAGCGTTTTGAATGTTGACCCCACCAAGATCATCTCGAAAGGGATCAATTCTATTCGCAGCCGGGTGACCAATATCCGCGAACATGTGCCACCGGAACAATTTTCGGATATGAAGGCTTTCTGGTCAGGGTTGATCGATGCCTTCTCAAGAGAAGTCCCGTTGACTCGCATGGACCCGCCGGCAGAACTGCTGGATAAAGCCCGCTTTCTGCAGGAAACCAAATACCAGACCTGGGAATGGAACTTCGGCAGCGCGCCGGCATTCCAGTACCGCAACATAAAACGTTACCCCGGCGGCAACCTCGAAATTGATATCAACGTGGAGAATGGCTTAATCAGCCAGGCACGTATATGCGGTGACTTCCTGGGGCTTGTTGAACTTGATGATCTCGAGAAATCCTTCATCGGCCTCAAGTTCTCTGAGGCGGATGTGCTGGGAAAATTACAGCCTATGGATCTCTCACCGTACCTTGGAAGTATCACGGCGGAAGAAGTGGTGGACTGCCTTTTCCAGGCTGCCTGATAAAAACTATTTCATCATCGTTTCCATAAAAACCCTGAAAGGCCACAAAGACCTTCAGGGTTTTTATATCAAGTGGAAATAACATGATATTTACCCGTTGGAATCGTGCCTTTGGTCAATTTACGTGATTCAATCTGATTGTTTACAATCAAGCCGGCAATCTGATTTTATAAGCAATATCTGTAACAATCATAGGTTTATTCGTACGTTCACCCAAGGAGATTGTATGCTGACTAAATACCGCTTTTCATTTGGCCCCTGGAATATCCATTCCGGCTCAGATCCGTTCGGCCCTACCGTTCGCGACGAATTCTCGTTTGCCGAGAAGCTTGAGTTTTATAAGAAACTTGGCTTTGACGGTGTGCAATTCCATGATGACGATGTGGTGACATCCGCCGACGATCCGTGGGCGAAACAGGAAAGCGAAGCGAAAAAGATCAAACAACTACTCGATGACCGCGGCCTGGTAGCGGAATTTGTGGCCCCCCGCCTGTGGGAACACCCACTCGGTATCGATGGTTCGATCACCGCGAATTCATCCGAAGCCCGCAAGTACGCCCTCGAACGCTCGCTGCGCGCGGTGGATATCGCCAATATCATTGGCGCGAAGAATATCGTCCTGTGGCCGGCCCGCGAGGGAACGTACATGCGCGAAGCCAAAGACCCCGTGGCCTCCATAGGCTATATGGTGGAATGGCTGAATGCCTTGCTTAAGCATGATAAAAACATCCGCATCCTTGGCGAGATGAAGCCCAACGAACCCATGGATCAGGCGTACGTCCCTACCGTCGGCCATTTCCTCGGGCTGGCCAGCCTTACAGTTGACCCGTCCCGCGTGGGCGCGTTGATTGAATCAGCCCATTCCATCCTGGCCGGGTTGGATCCCTCGGACGATATGGCCTACGCCCTCTATCAGAAAAAACTATGGTCAGTTCATCTGAATGACCAGAACGGCCTGAAGTTTGACGAAGACAAATCCTTCGGGTCGGTTGACCTGCGCCGCGCCTTCAATCAGGTCTGGGTGCTGGAACGCAACGGCTTCGGTCAGAACGGTGAATTTGTGGGGTTGGATGTCAAAGCGCTGCGTACTCAGGTCAAGAGCGAATCCACCAAACACCTGAGCAACAGCCGTGAGATCTTCCTGCGTCTGCTCGACCTTGTCCGCTCACTGGACGTCAGCAAAGTGGAAGCGTTACGCGCCTCACGCGATTACGAAGAGCTTGACCTGCTGATCGTCAACCACCTGATGGGCAAGTAACATGGCTGAAGCGGTCGTCGCCGGGCA
>CAYOKC010000051.1:2987-23892 GCA_964404415.1 uncultured Leptolinea sp.
CTGTGCCTGGATATCATCCCCGATCTCTCATCCATGGCGCCCGGCCAGTTTGACGCGTCCTTCCTCCCCGGGCGGTTGACCCAATCCGGGCCCGCGCGGCTGTCCACCGGCGGGGCGGTATCCAATACCGGTATTGCCCTGCACCGGCTGGGTATAGACACCCGCCTGATCGCGCGAACCGGGAAGGATATCCTGGGTACAGCCCTGCAGCAATGTGTGGAACAACAGGGAAAAGGGTTGGCCGAAGGTTTGATCAGCCGCGAAGAATCTGCCACGTCATACTCAGTGGTTATAAGTCCGCCGGATGTTGACCGGCGGTTCCTGCATCACCCCGGCGCGAATGACGATTTCCAGGCCGGTGACGTAAGCGATTCCGCATTGACCGGCGCCCGTCTGCTTCATTTCGGGTATCCCCCGTTAATGGCCGGCATGTATGCCAATGATGGCTCGGAGCTGCGGTCTCTAATGCAGCGGGCAAAAACCATGGGACTTACCACGTCACTCGATATGGCCTACCCCGATCCTGATTCACCCGCCGGCCATGCCGACTGGCAGGCGATTTTGCGCAATGTGCTGCCCTATGTGGATATCTTCGTTCCCAGCTTTGACGAGATCTCATTCATGTTGTGGAAAAAGACGGACGCTCCGTTATCCAAAGAAGCACTCATGGAGATCAGCCGGATTTTGCTGGAGATGGGCGCGAAACTGGTGCTCTTGAAACTGGGCAGCCGGGGCTTGTTCATGCGCGCCGCAAGCCGGAATTCATTGGCCGGAATGGGTGCAGCCTTCCGGGGTAAGCCGGATGATTGGGCGGATTTCTGCGCCTGGCTCCCCTGCTTTAAAGTCAACGTGGCGGGCACGACCGGCGCGGGTGACGTCACCGTGGCCGGATTCCTCTCTGCCGTTTTGCGCGATCTCGCGCCTCTGGATGCCATGAAAGCCGCTTTGGGCGTCGGCGCGTGCTGTGTGGAAGCCACAGATGCCGTCAGCGGGATACGCGGCTGGGATGAAACCATTCATCGCATCCGTTCCGGTTGGGACGTCCACCCCGAACCGGAGCAATTTTTCAGCTAACCCGAATTCAAGTTTGGAGTAGAAGACCGCTACCATGGCGGTCTTTTTAATTCCTTGTACAAACAAGGCAAACAAATTGGATGTTTTGTATAATATTTGTAAAGAGGAGGTAATCATGTCAAAAGTTGAGTTAAATACATCCGCCCCGGATTTCACTCTCGCGGATTACCAGGGAAACCAGATCCGGCTTTCAGACTTCAAAGATCAATCCATTGTGCTTTTAGTGTTCAACCGCACCTTTACCTGACCATTCTGCCAGAGGCATATGGCGCAGTTGCGTCAAGACTATCATGAATTCGAAAAACGAAACACAAAGGTGATCGTTGTCGGCCCCGAGAATGCTGAGGCGTTTGAAAAATACTTCAAAAACAATGAACTACCGTTTATCGGGATACCGGATCCGAAATCCAGTGTTTTAAAACTATACGGGCAGGAAGTCAACTTGTTCAAGCTTGGACGCATGCCCGCGCAGGTGATCGTGGATAAAAAAGGAACAGCCCGGTTTGTGCACTATGGTCATTCGATGGCCGATATCCCGGAGAACAGTGAGTTATTCGGGCTGCTGGATGAATTGAATTAAGAAGGGTAATGATATGGATATTATGACAATCCTGCATATGGCAGTAGCTTTGGCTACCGTAGCAACCGGTTTACTGGCGTTCTTCAAACCATCAGCCGCATTCGGCTTTACCGGTTTGACGGCTGAAGGGGCGCGCGGTATTTCTGAAATCCGCTCCATTTTTGGCGGTCTGTTTATCGCGCTGGGTGTTACCCCGTTTTTCCTCGGCCTACCCGCGTATAGGATGCTGGGATATGCCTATCTGGCTATTGCAATTGCCCGTCTTTTCTCTATCATCTTTGATAGATCTTATGAGCGTTCCAATTGGATCAGCTTTGTCATTGAAATTGTGTTTGGGTTAATTCTCATTTTTTAGGAGAACAGTATGTCCATTCGAATTGTCACAGACAGCACCTGTGATCTACCAGCCAGCATAATCGCCCAATATGGCATCCATGTTGTGCCACTATATATCAACACAGGACGCCAGGGGTATCTGGACGGAGTGGATATCACACGCGAGGAGTTTTATACCCGACTTCCCGATTTCCCCGAGCACCCCACGACTGCTGTACCATCGATCGGCCGGTTTACAGCCGCGTACAACACACTGGCAGATGAAGGAGCAACGGAAATACTCTCCATTCATATTTCCGCCTCATTAAGCGGAGTGATGGACGTAGCCAGGGTGGCAGCGGATTCAATGGAAAATGTACGCGTCACTGTCATCGATTCACATCAACTGAGCCTGGGAACCGGCTTCCTTGTGCAAACCGCGGCGGAATTGGCAGCGGCAGGAAAATCAGTCCCTGAGGTCATGTCAGCCCTCCGGTCGCAAATCGAACGGACACATGTATTCGCCGCCCTTGATACGTTAGAGTTTCTGAAACGCAGCGGCCGTATGAATAAGTATGTGGCGAACTTCGCCTCATTATTACAGATCAAACCGATATTGACCATGTATGATGGCAAGCCCGGTACAGAGAGGGTACGTACACGCGACAGGGCTATTAAACGCATACTTGAAATGCTCGATTCATTCGGCCGTCTGGAAAGAATAGCCATCGTGCACACTCATGCCACGTTTGACAGGTTGAATGATTTCAAGAAAATTGCCACGGCCCACCTGCCCAAAGTTGATATACTGATTGAAGATATCACTCCGGTAATCGGCGCGCATATCGGCCCGGACGCCATAGGATTCGCGATCGTTACAGCATCCGACTAAAAACCTCGAGGAGCATTGCCATGTCGTTCCCGGCTGCATTTCTGTTCATTGGACTCGTGATATTCATCTTGATGACGATCCTCTGGCTGGTAAGTCTTCCCCTGAAGAATGCGAGTATTGTCGATATTTTCTGGGGAACGGGTTTCGTGATCTCATCCTGGGTGGCATTTTTTATCACGCCCGATGGTCCTACTGAACGCAAATACCTGATCGGCGCGCTGGTCACGATATGGGGATTACGCCTTACCCTGCATATTCTTATCCGCAACCATGGCAAACCGGAAGATTTCCGTTACCAGAAATGGCGCCAGGAAAACGGGAAATCGTGGTGGCTGAGGAGTTACTTCCGCGTCTTTCTGCTTCAAGGGTTTCTCATGTGGATCATTTCCACACCTCTTCTGGTTGCTCAATTGACCAATACGCCGTTATTCTGGTTGGATTATTTGGCTGTTGCTGTGTGGTTCATCGGTTTCTTTTTCGAAGCTGTTGGAGACTGGCAGCTCGCCCGGTTTAAAGCGAACCCGGCCAATAAAGGTCGGTTGCTAAAAACCGGAGTGTGGCGATACACACGCCATCCGAATTACTTTGGTGACGCCGCTCAATGGTGGGGATACTATCTGGTGGCTGTAGCCGCCGGCGGGTGGTGGACGGTTTTCAGCCCGATCGTGATGACGTTGTTGCTGATGCGCGTCTCAGGTGTCACCCTGCTGGAAAAAACACTGCGTGATGAAAAACCAGGGTACAAAGAATATATTGAAACCACCAACGAGTTTATTCCCTGGTTTCCGCGGAAAAAATCCTGATCTTCCCCCATATAGTTCTTTACTTCATCTACCCGATTATTCATCGCCTGGAATAACGGGTAGATTTCTTTATAAGACCAAAGATTGAGAACGAACAAATCCGTCTAAAGTTATTCGCCTATACTAAATGACAGGGATGAAAAAATGAAGTATTCTAAAAGCACGAAAATACTTGAAACAATTTCGGCTTTAAATTTGTGTATTAAGAAAGGTGTATTTATCCGGAAAGCAATTGATATCAGATAAACCGGAAACTTTTTCAGGGTTTCGTCAACTGTTGAAAGGACTTGATCCCGATGAAGGATCCTGATCAGCCTGAAGTTGATACACAAAAAACAAACCCGAATGCAAGCACGTCCGGCGACATGGCAGCAAGCAACATGGCGGGAAACTCACCGGATGTATCTGACTATTTGGGCGATGTAGAGCAAATAAAGAATTTACACAACCTGATCACTTTCGGGCTTGTGATCATTGACAACATGGGGATTGTCACTCAGGCAAATCCGTCTGTGTCGCGTATTCTAGGGTTCCCGTTGAATGAAATTGTGGGGCAGCCTTTTCTTCACCCCCGACTCAAGTTCTTCTCGGAAGATGGAATTGAAATACCCCCGGATGAACACCCCGCGACGCAAACTCGAAAGAACGGAAAACCTGTTCAGAATTTGACAATAGGTTTACTCAACACAGTCAGCGGGAAATACAAATGGCTGCTTATTAATTCCAGCCCCTCTGACCAACCCGGCACACAAGGCTCCGGGGTGACTGTTGTCACGTTAACGGATATCTCGCCGATAAAAACCATTGTCGAAACCTTTGGCAGATACGAGACATTCCTTAACCTGGCCATGGTGGCTTCTGATCTTGGAATCTGGAAGCAATCCTTTGAATCGCAAACTTTTTACCTGGATGACACAACCCGGCGCCATATCGGGATCAAGAATGAAAGAATTAACACCGGGAAAATTTTGAAACATATCCATCCGGAGGATAAAGACCGTGTCATCAACGAAGCGTTGTCCGTTGTTCAGTCCATGGAAACGTCACCGGTCAGCACAGAATTCCGTGTCATCCAGCCCGATGGTTCAATCCGGTGGCTTTTTGTAAACGCGATCGTTCAGTATCACGAAACCGAATCCGGCCCTGTACCGTTCACCACTGTAGGCACCTCCCGTGATATCACAGAACGCAAACTGGCTGATGAAGCTCTGCAGCGAAAAACCAGAGCGTTCTTTCTGTTAAGCTCCTGCGATCAGGCTCTGGTCAAGATTCATAATGAGGAGGCATTGCTTCAAGAAATCTGCCGGATCTGTGTTGAGATCGGTAATTATAGAATGGCCTGGGTGGGGTATTCAAAAAACCTGCAAGAGAAAAAGATAACACCCCTGGCAATGCACGGGTTTGATAAAGGTTATCTGAAATCAATCAACCTCTCCTGGGATGATGCAGAATGCGGGAACAATCCCACCGGTATATCAATCCGTACCGGGCAGGTTTGTATTGCCCAGAACATTCAAAAAGATCCGAGGTTTCAATGTAACCGTGACGAGGCCGTTAAACGCGGATACAACGCGTCCATCGCGTTACCGATCATCATCGACAACTGTGTAAACGGCGCCCTCACCCTGTATGCGCGTAACGCCGACTCATTTCAAGAAGATGAAGTTGAACTCTTAAAAAACCTGGTAAATGATCTCTCATTCACCATCAATGCCATCAGGGTTCGTGCCAGGCAAACACAATTGGAAGAGGATTTGCAGATATCAGAATCACGGAACAGGCTGGCACAGGAATCGGCTCAAGTAGGGATCTGGGAATGGGATATCAAGGCAGATACTCTCTTCTGGTCAGATGAAACCTTCCGGATATTCCAAAAGAAAAAAGGGGAATTCACTCCTTTAAATGACGTCATTATCGCGAATATCCTCCCGGAAGATAAACAACGCGTGTTAGCTGAAATTCAAGAAGCAACAACCAGGGGAGGATTATTTGATATAGAGTACCGCATCCATGATCCCAAAGGTGAAGTCCAATGGATCAACATCAAGGGAAATGTAAACCAGGATGCTAAGAAAGAGCCTCTTTCAGCCATTGGAACAGTCCAGGATATTACACATCGAAAGCAAGTGGAAGAAGAAATTTTTCAGGCGAACCATAAATACAAACTCATATCTGAAAACAGCAACGATGTGATCTGGGTAATGGATGTAAAGACTGAATCATTTACATTTATCAGCCCATCGATCAAAAAACTGCGCGGCTACACTGTTGAAGAGATGATGAAACAGAAAATGTCAGACGTGCTCACGCCTGAGTCATATATAAGAGCTAAAACCTTGCTCGCAAATAGCATCCCTGATTATATAGAAGGAAAAACATCCACATCGTTTGTGTTGGAGCTTGACCAGACCCGTAAAGATGGTTCAACGGTATCTACCGAGGTTACTGTATCTCAAGTGTATGATGACCGGGGGAATTTACAGGTTATCGGTATCACCCGCGATATTACAGACCGCAAACGCTCAGAAGCCATAATCCGGGAGGAACGGAACCTTTTCCAGGTATTAATGGACAATATCCCCGACGCGATTTACTTTAAAAATCTGCAAAGCAGGTTTATCCGCATTAATAAAGCGGAAGCCGCCATATTCGGGTTAAAAGATGCCAATCAGGCTGTCGGAAAAACGGATTTTGACTTTTTCACGGAAGAACATGCCCGGCCGGCATTAGAAACGGAACAGCAGATCATACAAACCGGTCAACCTATGATCGATTTTGAAGAAAAAGAAACCTTCCCTGACGGGCACACCCGTTGGATATCCACCTCGAAGATGCCCTTCCGTAATAGTACCGGTGAGATTATCGGGACTTTCGGCATTTCCCACAATATCACCAAACGCAAAGAAACTGAACTGGCTTTAAAACAACGCATATTAGAGATGGAGACTGTATACCATCTTTCCAACTTCTTGCGTTCCGCTGAATCAGTTTCAGAATTATTGCAGAAATTAATATCAGAAACCTTGAAGACAATCGATTGCAAGGATGGAAGCATATTCCTTTACGAGCCGGAAACGAATAAACTGGTCTTATGCGCGGCTGCCGGCTGGTTTGAGCAACTGGCGGGGCTGACTCTGGACCCGGATGAAGGTATCAATGGCCATGTCTTCACCACCAAAACCCCCTATTTCGCCCGGAATATGCGGGAGGATAAATTCCTCGCGAAACGCGTAAGAGACCTTATTCCTTCGGATCAAAATGGCTACTTCTTCCCTATTGAATGTCAGGAAGGCGTCATCGGGGTATTTGGTCTTTTTGTTCCTTCTCCACGAATGATCAATGAGATCGAGCAAAGATTGATGGGTGTGATCATTCAACTGGCCGGCAATGCTATTCTTCGTTCACGGTTGACCGAAAAATTAAGACTTTCCAATCGCAACCTTCAGGAAGAGATCAACCAGCGAACCTCATTCCAGGCTTTACTGGCGGCTGAGAAAGAACTCCTATCCACTACTCTCATGAGCCTGGCGGAAGGGGTGATCATAACCGATAATGAAGGCAAGATCATCCTGTTCAACCGGTCTGCAGAAACGATCACCGGGTATGAGACTCAAGAGATTCCCAACAAACCGCTGAATGAAGTATTCCGGATACTGGATCCCAATACACATCAGCCTGTTCAGAACTTGATTGAAAATTTGGAAAAATATTCGCGGTTGCAGGAGCAGGACCCGGGATACAAAGCCCCAATGTTGATACAGAAATCCGGTAACCGGATCCTGGTTTCGGGCAGTATCGCTGAATTGAAAACACCAGAGGGAACATCGATGGGACACGTGATCGTATTCCAGGATGTTACTGAAAGGATGAAAGCGGAAGCCCAGACCGCGCTCTCACAAAAAATGGAAGCTATCGGTCAAATGGCCGCCGGGATCGCGCATGAGATCAACACCCCGATCCAGTATGTGGGTGACAATTTACGGTTTCTTCAAAAGACAGTTACGCGGTTTGAAGATGTACTCAACGCGTATCAGAATATCGGGTTGGAAGAAGGCCGGATTATTCTACGGGAACAACTGGATCAGTTGGAAGAAGTAATAAAACGCAGCCGGATCGCGCATTATCTGGGTGAAAGCACGGTGGCTGTTAATGAATCTCTGGAAGGGGTGGAGCGGGTCCGCAAGATCGTGATGGCCATGAGGGAGTTTTCTCATCCATCTGAAAGAGAGAAAAAACTGGCCGATATTAACCATGGCATTGAGACAACGGTCGCCATTTCACGCAACGAATGGAAATATTCTGCCGAACTCGAAACCCATCTGGACCCGGATCTGCCCTCAGTATATTGTCAGATTGATGAAGTGAACCAGGTTATCCTGAATATGATCATCAACGCGGTTCAGGCAATTCAAGATAAATACCCGCCGGAAACCGGTGAAAAAGGGATAATTACAATAAGCACCTGTCAAAAAGGAAACCACATCCATATCAAAATTCAGGATTCGGGAACAGGAATTCCCGAAGGAATCAGGCAGAGGATTTTTGATCCATTTTTCACCACGAAGGGTGTGGGCAAAGGAACCGGACAGGGACTATCACTGGCACATCAAATCATTGTACAAAAGCACAAAGGAAAAATTTACGTGGATTCAATTGCGGGTGAGGGAACTGCTTTTACAATCGAATTACCGATAGAAGTATCAGAAGAAGAATCTTGATGGAAAACCAGATCCACTCCATTCTGTTTGTTGACGATGACCCTATGGTCCTTCAGGGATTAAGACGATCACTGGAGGAGTATAGTGATTACTGGAAAGCAGATTTTGCATCCAGCGCGAATGAGGCATTACAGAAGCTCGCGCGTACGCCCTATGATGCCATTGTCACCGATATGCACATGCCGGTGATGGATGGAAATCAGCTTCTTGACCTTGTCAGCAAAACATCACCGGGTGTAATGCGTTTTGTGCTTTCCGGACATGTCACCGACACTCAGGTAATGCGATCCACCACAATAGCCCATCAGATGATCGCGAAACCATCGGATATTGACCACATCTTTACGATCGTTGAGCGGGCTTGCCGTTTGCGTGATATGATGACCGACCCCCAATTGCGCCAGTTGGTAACTGAGATCAAGCAGTTGCCCAGCGTACCTGTTTTATACAATCAATTATTAAAAGAACTTGATTCGCCCAACGCCAGCACACAGAGTGTGGGAAATATCATCGCCAGAGTTACGGCGATGACGGCAAAGATCCTTCAACTGGTCAATTCAGCGTTTTTCGGCCTTCCCGATGCCATCAACAGCCCGCACCGTGCCGTTACCATTCTGGGATTAAACACAGTCAAGGCGCTGGTTCTGGGGATCCATGTGTTCTCTGAATATCAGGATCACGGCATATACCCGGTTGCCATCAACACGATTTGGAAACACAGTCTGCTGGTAAGCAGCGTTGCCAACAAACTCGCGCAACAGATCCACCTGTCAGTTCAAGATCAAGAAAACGCCCGGGTGTCTGGAATACTGCATGATATCGGTAAACTTGCGTTGTTGAGTATGCCGGAATTTACCTCAAAAATTCCTGTTGTTCGCAAAGGGGGTGTTTCCCTGGAGATGGAATACAGCGTACTTAAAACATCTCATGCGGAAATAGGCGGTTATCTTCTCGGCATGTGGGGATTGCCTACACCTATTGTAGATGTCGTCACATTTCATCACCGGCCTTATTCAAAAGTAAAAGAAAAACCGGACCTACTTTCGGTTTTATACATCGCCAACGGATTAGCCAACATGGTCCATAATGAAATGGAACCCGATTTCCCTAAGTATCTGGATATGGCATATATTGAAAGGATAGGGGTTGTCAGTCATCTTGACGAATGGGCGGAAATTGCCCACCGTATTTATGTCAGTTCAGAAGAAAATAGTGATTCATAGTCTGTTACGAGGGAAACGCTATGACTGATATATCGATCTTGATCGTTGATGATGAAGTAAACGTCCTTTCTTCCCTTTCACGAACGCTCTTTGAAGAAGACCTCGGGGAGATTTTTACCGCGAAGAACGGTATTGACGCGATCAATATCATCAGGGAAACATCCACGCCAAACGTGATCATATCCGATTACCATATGCCAGGCATGAATGGAATTGATCTGCTGGTAAAGGTCAGAGAAATTGCCCCGGATACCACCCGGGTATTATTGACCGGCGCGGCTGACCTGGGAATGGCACTGGAAGCGGTAAATAGAGGCAGCATTTTCAGATTTCTGTTGAAACCCTGTCCATCGGAGGTTTTCGTACAGTCGGTTAAAGAATCACTGCGTTATAACCAGTTGATCCTGGGCGAGCGCGAATTGCTTTCAAAGACCCTGAATGGCAGCATAAAAGTGATGATCGATATTCTGGAAGCTCAGAGCCCTTACATATCGTCACGGGCAAACCGGCTTCGCAAGCTGGCCCATAACCTGGCAGAAGCGCTGGATATGCAAGATCAGATGTGGGAAATTGAACTGGCGGCATTATTATCGCAGGTTGGCGCTGTCACTATCCCGCAGGAGCTTCTTTTGAAGCACTTCCAGGGGAAAGAATTACTGGAAGGGGAACGTGAAATGATCAACTCCATCCCCCGTGTGGGGCGTCAACTCATTATGAATATTCCACGGCTGGAATCAATAGCCGAGGCTGTTGGGAACCAGAGTTGTACTTATATAAAGAAATCTGAACCCGGTTCACTATCCGGAAAAGACATACCAATAATTTCCCGCATCTTAAAAATTGTGCTGGATTATGACCGTATCCGGGGCAACCTGCTCAGTTCTGTCGCGGGGATAAAGGCCATGAAAGCCAGGGAAGCTGATTATGATCCCCGGATATTTGAGGTTTTTTGTACAAAAGTACTGCAAATTGACGAGCAATTGGCATACTATGCTACAAAACCAAATTTGGGTGAAAAACAGATTTTTATTGACGATCTCAAGACTGGCATGGTTCTGGCAAGGGATGTTGTCGACAGAAATGGAATTCTGGTCGTCGCCAAAGATACGGTCATAACTGAAGTATTGCTGTACAAGTTGTTCAATTACTTCCGGTCTCAAGCTCTGGTAACTCCACTCTTCATTGAAGTCGACAACTAACCCTGTACTCACGCAGTCGCCGGGTTCCCCAAAACCTTGATCAAAAGGGATTCAACTAAATGGAGCAAAAAATCCACCACATACTCTTTGTGACCAACGACCTGGCTTTCGAAAAAAAACTGAGCGAATCGTTGCAGGCTTGTTTTGACGTATGGAAAATCGAGTTTGCCCGATCCACCTCAGACGCGCTTAATATGCTTTCACAAAAACAATATGATTCGATCATTACGGATATCAATGTTGCCGGAATGGACGGATTTCAATTCTTGAATATTGTCAGCCAGATGAATCCGGGGGTCGTGCGATTCGCCTTTTCTGATAACAAAGCCAGCCACCAGACCATCCGCTCCACCAACCTGGTGCACCAGATGATCCCCAGAAATGGCAATATTGACAATCTCTTCACGATCGTTGAACGGGTTTGTTGCCTGCGTGACAAGCTTTTAGACCCGCAGCTCCGGAACATCATTACCTCGATTAAAACGTTACCCAGCGTACCCCTGCTTTATAACCGCCTGGTACGCGAGTTGGACTCAGAGAATGCCAGTTCGCAGGCCATCGGAGAGATCATCTCGCAAGACGCGGCGATGACCAGCAAAATCCTTCAGCTCGTCAATTCAGCTTTCTTTGGCCTGCCGGATAATGTCAGCAATCCGCAAAGGGCGGTTTCTCTGCTGGGTTTCAATACAGTCAAAGCGCTTGTTCTCGGGATTCACATATTCGCGCAATACCAGGGCCAGTCAAACCGTTTGATTTCGATCGAGCGGATGTGGAAACACAGCCTGGTCGTCAGCAACCTCAGTTTTAAGATCGCCCGCGAGATCGGCCTGAACTCGCAGGATCAGGAAGACACGCGCATCGCCGGTGTACTACACGATACCGGCAAGCTCCTGTTCTTCAACATTCCCGGTTTCTTCCAGAAGGTCATTCCCGGTAAGAACGGGATCATGACCATTGAATCGGAATACAACGTTCTAAAAACATCGCATGAAGAGATGGGCGCTTACCTGCTGGGTATGTGGGGACTGCCCAATGTGATCCTTGAAGCCGTAGCTTTCCACCATCACCCCGCGAGAGTGGTTTCCAATAAAGCGGAAATTGTGACCGCCCTTCATATCGCGAATGGACTGGTCACAATGTGTGAACGTGACATGGAAATGAATATTGAACCGTACCTTGACCTGCCCTATCTGGAAAACCTCGGCCTGACGAAAAAATTGGACGGGTGGGTATCAGAAGCCAAGGTTCTGGTACGAACCACAAATTAAACAAAAAACCGCCGGTGGCCCGGCGGTTTCAACTCAATCTTTAACCTATTTTTCTGCCAGGGTAAGGATCTTCTTAACGGCATCCTTATCCAACGGGACAAAGCTGCCGAAGCGGCGGGTGTTGCCATCGGTTGCTTTTGATGCCATTTCGTCAATGCGGTCGCCGGCGATACCCGCGTCTGCCAGCCGGGTGACCAGCCCCATGGAGCGGAAGAAGGCTTCCATCCGGTCGATGCCGGTGCGGGCCACACGTTCCGGATCGAACACATCCATATCCACGTTCCAGACGCGGATAGCCCACTGGGCGAAACGGTTGATATCGTGTTTGTACACGTGTTTCATCCAGGCCGGGAATACGATGGCCAGTCCGGCGCCGTGGGCGATATCATAGATGCCGCTGATCTCATGTTCAATGTCGTGCGACGCCCAGTCACCCACACGGCCGGTATTCAACAGGTTATTGTGGGCGATGGTGCCCGTCCACATCAGTTCCGCCCAGGCATCATAATTGTGCGGTTCTTCCAGCACGATTGGCGCCTGGCAGATGAGGGTTTTCATGGCGGCTTCCAGCATGCGGTCCATAAAAGCGACGTGCGTCACGTTGGTGAAGTAGCGTTCCATCAGGTGCGCCATGATATCGGTGACACCGCAGGCGACCTGGAATTTGGGCAGCGAGAAGGCCAGTTCCGGATTGAGGATGGAGAATCGCGGGTAGATGAGTTCTGAGTTGACGGCGCGCTTGAACCAGCCGTCTTCGTTGGTGATCACCGTGCCGGTGCTGGCTTCACTGCCTGCCGCGGGGATGGTCAACACGGTGCCGATAGGCAGCGCGGCCTTGGGCTCGCCTTTACCGAGGTAAAAATCCCAGACATCACCATCGATCACGGCACCCATGGCAATGGCCTTGGCCGAATCGATCACGCTGCCGCCGCCTACCGCCAGGATCAGGCCGAGGTTGTTTTCTTTGACCAACTTAATGCCTTCATACACCAGGCTCAGCCGCGGGTTGGGTTTTACACCGGCGAGTTCCACCCACTCTACCCCGGCTTTCTTCAGTGACGCGGTGATGCGGTCATACAGACCGGACGATTTAATACTGCCGCCGCCGTAATGCAGAAGTACCTTTTTGCTGTAAACGGCTGTCTCCGCGCCGACATTTTCCTCCATGCCGCGCCCGAAGAGGATCTTTGTGGGGTTCTGAAAAACAAAATTCTCCATGATACTTTCTCCTTATCTGTGCTCTCTTGTACTGTTTTTGTTGAACAATTGATTATTTGGATTCATCCATCCGGGTAATTAACCGGGCGCGCGGGTGGTTCCCCGCAACACCAGCTTTGTCTCCAGTGTGACAGTTTTCGGCCGCAGCTTCTTGCCGGTCATCATATGCAGAAGCATGGCAGCGCTGCGCGATCCCATTTCAATCGCCGGCTGCGAGACTGTTGAAAGCGGCGGGTCCACCAGTTCGGCCATTTCAATATCATCAAAACCAATGACTTCCACCTGATCAGGCACCGATACATAGGCCTGCTTCAGCGCGCGCATGGCGCCGAAGGCGATCAGGTCGTTTGCCGTGAATACACCCGTGAATGAAACACCCCCGCCCGGTTTTGAATGCCGGCGCAGGCATTCTTCCATCAGTAACCTTCCGCTTTCGATGGAATAATCACCATACAGGATTTCGACGCGATCCGGCGGTAGTCCCATTTGCCTGACGGCGAGCTCCACACCCTCCTGACGCAGCCGTGATTGTGACAGTTCGATCGGCCCGTTGATGAAAACCAGCGAACTTCCGGGGCGTGAGAGCAGGAATTCCGCCGCCCGCCGGCCGCCTTCCAGATTGTCGACGTACACACCGGCATATTTCGTGGGGTCATCGATGATCCGGTCGATGAGAATGTACGGAATATCCGCCTCATCCAGCAATTCCAACTGGCAGTCACAATCCGACTCGGCTGAATCGATGATGACGCCGTCAACCCCTTTTTCGATCAGGACGGAAACGTATTCCTTTTCCTTTTTGATATCCAGGTCCGAATTGCAAAGGAACAGGCTGTACCCTGCTTTCTTCAACGTGTCTTCAGCGCCGCGCACCAGCAGGGAATAGAAGGGATTGGCAATATCCGGGATGATCACGCCCACCGACGCGGATTTCCCGGTAGCCAGCCCGCGGGCAAATCCGCTGGGCTGAAAGCCGGTTTCACTGAGCAGGTCTTGAATGCGCCGGCGGGTTTCGGGGCCAACACCTTCGGTGCGGTTGTTCAACACACGCGAAACCGTGGCTTTGGAAACCCCGGCCTGCCGGGCAATGTCAGAAATGGTGACCTTCATTTGTCTCCTGTAAAGTAACCGGTTTACTAAACCGGTTACTTTGTGTTATTATAGCCAATAATCACCCGTTTTACAACAGGAGGATACAAATGAGCCAGATCCCCGATGTGTACCGGCACGTAGTCCTTTTCAAATTCTTTGACAAAACTCCCGCTGAAACTGTCCGCTCCATTGAATCCGCTTTCCGTGAGCTGTGTAAACAGCTTCCTTTCGTCACCGGGTTCGAATGGGGCACCAACTCCAGTCCTGAGAACCTGAACGAAGGCTTTTCTCATTGCTTTATCGTCACCTTCGCTGACGCTTCAGGCCGCGACCAGTACCTGCCCCATCCTTTACATCAACAGTTCTGCCACACATATCTTGACCCCAACCTGGAAAAGGTCTGCGTGGTCGATTTCCAGTCAAACGACTGACCTTCCGTCACCCCCTGTTTTCACATTTCGGGAGAATGATACAATTAATTCAGTCGTTCATTCTCTCTGTATGTATCGGGCGGGCCACTATGAGTGAAGCAGGACCTACTGTAAACCAGATCATCGAAGACCTTACCCGGCAGGCGGTGACTATCGCCCGCGACCGGTTCAACCTGGCACTGGATTTTTCCATGGCCAGCATGTCCAAACTCGGGCACCTGATCGATCAGGCCCGCAAGAGCTATGAAGCGGGAAACGTTTCAAGCGAAGGGCTGGAGAAGACTGTCCAACTTTGGGGCGCCTATCTTGGAGAAACACAACGCCGTAATAAAGGCGGCGTCTGGAAGATGAACCCGGCGCAATCGGGAGACCGGCGGATTTTCCTCTTTTCGCATGGGGTGAACACCTTTCCCTTTGAACAGGTGCGGCAGAAGATCACCGGCATCGCGCCGGTAGCCCCCGAACGTGACGAAAACCCGGACAACTACAAACCGGAGAAAAAAGGCCTCACCCCCCGCGTTCTGTTCATCGCGGCCGGGATTATCATTACATTAATGGTGCTGATTGGCGCCGGCGCCTGGTTCGTCAGCGAGCAGACGCGCTCCGCCCAAGAAGCCCGCCAGCGGGCGGAATTCGAATCCTACTTCACGCCGAGGTTCGGTGAGTACCTCGCGGAATACTCCAGCATTCCGGGTGACAACCCGGATATCTCCGGTAGGGTCATTGTGATCGACAAAAACGCGCAAGCCATTGCCGGCCTGCAATATCTGCTGGATAAGCGCGTGCAGCCCGCCAACCCGGATGAAGTGACCATCGCGGCGCAGCTGGAATGCGGCGTCACCGGTGACAGCCCCGACCCGGCGCTCTCACGCACCGGCTGCAAGATCACCCTGGTGGACCCGGCGCGCGGCAAGATGGTGGCGCAGCAGGAATTTCCCGGTAAAGACATCCGCAAACCGCAGGTCATCTCCACATACCACCAGGCGGTAAACGTCAGCCGTGCCATAGACCCTGCGCCCATGGTCCAGTGGCTGGAAGAAACCATTCACTAGGGAGCTATATACAAAAGCCAAACTCTGTAATACGGCATCCCGAATACAGATAAGAGTTGGCACAAAACATGGAACGATATAACGGAATTAATATATTCGATTAATTATCCGGTGTTCTATGCCCATCCTTGATCTTCGTACGATCCTGATTACATATGTCTGTGGCAATCTGGTTTGTGCCACAGTGCTTTCCTATCTGTGGTGGCAGAACCGCCAACGGTATTCAGGTTTGGGGTATTGGGCACTGAGTTTCATAAGTAATTTCGCCGGTATGATCTTGCTTTCAGGCCGGGGGGTAATACCGGATTTCTTTTCAATGTTAATGGGCGGCCTGTTCTTGATTGCCGGCACGTACCTGTTGTATAGGGGGCTTGCTTTATTCCTGTGCGGTATGCGGAAAACACCTCCACATTTGTTTGCCCTGCTAATTATCTACCTGTTCCTTCAGGTGTACTTCATTTACCTCGCTCCAAATTTCGGTATCCGGAATATATTGTTTTCTGTCATGCTGGTTCTCTTCACCCTCCAGATATCCTGGTTGTTGTTCTTCCGGGTTGACAGAACCATGAGGAAATTGACAAACCTTCTCGGGGTTATAACAGGTATATTTGGCATTCTTGCCATTATCCGTATTGTATTGAACATTGTCATCTATCCCGGTGTTGACCCGCAACATTCCGCCTTCTATGAGGCGTATCTCTATCTCGGATTTCAATTGATGTACGTTATTCTGACCATCGCCCTCTTCACGCTGGTCAACCGGCGCCTGATGATGGATCTGGAAGCCGATATTATCAAACGTGAAGAGACAGAAACCGAATTGGACCTTAACCGGGAAAAATTTGCCAAGGCGTTTCAAGCCAGCCCCACCGCGATCTTAATTACCCGTATGTCTGATGGAATGATCATTGATGTCAATGATGGTTTTATTAAGATCATGGGATACTCACGTGACGAAGTCATAAATAAAACAACGAAAAGTATTAACATCTGGGCAAATCCCGATGACAGAAATACCCTAGTTCGGGAAATGCGCGAAAAATCGCATATCAAGAATCTCCATTTTGATTTTCGCGTTAAATCGGGAGCCATCATCCGTGGCGAGATGTCATCGGAATATATCCGGTTGGGTGATGATGACTGTATGTTGTCTGCCGTTCAAGATATCACGGAACGAAAACGCATGGAGGATATGCTCCATCTGCGCCTGAAATTATGGGAATATTCCCTCACCCATTCCGCCATCGAAGTTATGCGGATGGCGCTGGATGAAATTGAAAATATCACCGGCAGCCTGATCTCGTTCTATCACCTGGTGGATGAAGATACCAATTCACTGTCACTACAGGCATGGTCAAAGAAGACCCTGGAGGAGTATTGCAAAGCGGAAGGCAATGGGATGCATTATTCTGTCGATCAGGCCGGCGTTTGGGTTGACTGCATTCGCGAGCGCAAGATCGTCATTCACAATGACTATTCCTCGCTGCCCCACCGTAACGGATTGCCTGACGGTCACGCGCCGGTAATCCGCGAACTACTGGTTCCCATTTTCCAGCAGGACCGGATCGTTTCCATTCTGGGCGTGGGCAACAAGCCCACGGACTATGACCAGAGAGATGCCGAAATGGTGGAATACATCGCCAGCCTGGTGTGGTCGATTGTGGAGAAGAAACGGGCGGATGAGCAGATCCAGCAGTTGAATGAAAAGCTGGCCGCCCTGGCCCTGACAGATGAGTTGACCAAACTTCCCAACCGGCGGGCGTTCTTCCTGCGCGGCGCGGAAGAGATCGGCCGCAGTAAGCGCTACGGGTCACCACTTTCCATGCTGATGCTGGATATTGACCGTTTTAAAACTATTAATGACACGTACGGTCACTCCCGGGGTGACCTTGCGCTGCAGTGTGTTGCCCGGGTGCTGCGCGAACAGGTGCGCGAGGTTGACCTGCCCGGCCGGCTGGGCGGCGAGGAATTCGGCATCCTGCTTCCCAATACCCGCCTGGAAGAAGCCCTGGTCATAGCCGAACGGATCCGGAAATCCATCGAAGCGCTGCAATGCGGGCAGGAAGTGGAAGCCTGCATAACCATGACAGCCAGCCTCGGGGCGGCTGAATTCAATGCCGAGATCAAAAGTCTGGACGACCTGTTCAACAGGGCGGATACCGCCCTGTATAAAGCCAAAAACAACGGGCGCAACCGGGTGGAAATCTTCAGCTAAAACGCGCGAAAATTTAAGGAAACCGCCAACTGCCGGGCCGGCCGGAAATGCTAAAATCGTCCCGGATACAATCCGACCCGGGGTGACGATATGCCCGACTACGACCTTCAACATACCATTGACGACCTTCTCTTGCAGGCGGTGGAATTCGGCCGGCGCGATTACGGCGTTGACCTGGATTTTTCACCCTACAGCCTGCAGGATCTGTATAAATTGCTCAACCGCGCCCACGTGTTGACCAACATGCCGACCTTCGAGGGCCGCGTGCCCGAGCGCACCGTCAACGTGTGGGGCGCCTACCTGGGGGAAACACTGCGACGGCAATACAGCGGCACCTGGCGTGAGAACCCGGCCGCCAACCTTTTCCGCCGCTATTCAGTGAGCACTTCGGTGGGTAACTTTTTCCCCATGGAGCAAGTGTACCTGCGCGTGGTGCCGGGCATCACCAATCCGCAGCAGCTGCGCGCGCCCAACGAACCGCCCACCCGGCGCGTCAGTTCCAACCCCGACCCGGCGCTCATCGCGGCGGGCGCGGCCGCCGGCTTGCTGACACTGGTTGCCGGGATGCTGTGGCTGTTCATCCGGTAAAATTCACCGGTATATGAGCGCTGAATGGATCAACCGGTTGCAGGTTCTGGTCACGTTGACGGGCATCATCCCCGGGCTGATCACCATATACGCGCCAACCTGGTTCTTCTTCCGCCGGGTTCCATCGCAGGGGCGGGCCGAATTCCTGGCCGCACGCCCGGATAAACGCCGTACCATCCTGACCTATGAGGTGGTTTCGTTTGTGATGATCCTCATCTCACCGGTCATCAGTTTATTTTTCATCACCAGGGTCGTGGAATGGATGGCGCCTTTTATGCTTTTTTGTTTTATGGGCAACAGTATCGGTATCATCAATGGTCTTTTCGAGGTCATAACCGGTATCTGCCCCACACACGGCATCAGTTTCCGCGCCTATCACCGCGAATACTACCTGCTTCACCCGCGCGCGCGGAAAGCCGGTGTGACCCGGCTGCTGCTGGGGGTTTTCTTCATCGCGGCGGCTGTGTTCCTGTTCCGCGCTCCGCCGCCGTAGTAAAATTCAAAGACCTCCCCATACCGCCGGTTCATCCGGCTTCATCATGATAGGTCCACCCCCATGCCCCAACGCAGCGACTCCCCCTCCCCGGCGGACGGTCCCCTGTCCGCCATCTCCGGTACATTCCTCCAACTTTCCGCCGGGCGTACCTGGTACGAACTCGCCGGCCCGGCCAACGGCAAGCCGGTGGTGTTCGTTAACGGATATTCCATTCCCCATTACCTGTGGGACCACAATTTTAACGCGCTGGCGGAAGCCGGCTTCCGCGTTTTGCGCTTTGACCATTTCGGCCGCGGCTGGTCTGACCGGCCGGACGCGACCTATGACGATGCCCTGTTCGATAAACAGATCGTTGACCTGCTGGACGCGTTGAACATCCGCGGGAAAGTCTGCCTGGTGGGTTCGTCCATGGGCGGCATTGTGGCGGCCAATTTCGCCGACCGCCACCCGGAGCGCGTGGACAGGCTGGTGCTCATCGACCCGGCCGGCATGATGCCCAAACCCCGCCTGCCGAAGTCGCTGCTGCTCGTGCCGCTTATCAGCGAGCTGGTGATGCGCCTGACATCCGTTGACACGCTCGCCGCCAATATGGCCGACGACCTGCTTTACCCCCATCTCTCACCCGAATACGTGGAAAATTACAAACCGCAGATGACGGTCCCCGGGTTCAAACGCGCCATCCTCTCCACCTACCGCAGCGGCATACTGTTTGACCGCCGCGCCGTGTACGAACGCCTGGGCCGCGTGGGCCTGCCCATCCTGATGATGTGGGGCGACCATGATCTGGTGATCCCGTTGAACGTGGGCCGCGAGATGGTTAAGCTGCTGCCCAAAGCCCGCTGGCGGGTGATCGAAGAGACCGGGCATGTGCCGCATTACGAAGCGCCGGGCGTGGTCAACCCGATGCTGATCGATTTTCTGGAATAAGCTACTTCGCCGCGCGCAATGTGATCAGGTTGATCTCCGGCGTGTTGAACAGGCGGTACTTGAGCCATGAGACGTAACCGCCCGCTCCCAGCCCGCGGCTGACATATTGCTGGATGCCGGCGCCCTGGTACAGGCCGCTGACAATTCTTTCGTCCGGGAACCAACCGCGCCGGGCTTCCCGCGGCGCGGGGATGTACAGCGCCCCGATGAACGGAAGGCGGATCTGCCCGGCGTGGTAATGGCCGGCGATCACCAGGTCAAAGGGCGGCAGATCGCGGTTGGGGTCATCCATCAGTGACTTCGTCAGCGGGTAGTGGGTGATGCCGATGAGCGTATCCTCTTCGGTAATGCCGTCAAAGGTAACCTGCAACTGGCTGAGGAAGGCGATCTGGTCGGCCAGGTAACCGGTGTACTGCGGGTACTTGCCCGATGCCAGCCGGTCTTCCGCGTCTTGCTTCATGCCAGCCGGCGAGCGGCCTTCATACGCTTCGGTGAACCACACCCGGGCGCCGTTGCGCTCGATGACCACAGGGCGGTCCATCAGAGTAAGGCCTTCGGCGCGCAGGCGCAGGCCGTCTTCATACACATAGCCGGCTTTCAGGTCCACATCTTCAGAGCCGGAATTGCCGGCCACATACAGCGCGGGTGACAGGTGTTCGATGCCATGGACCAGGTCAAGGAAGGGCTGGAGATCGCCTTTGTGGTCCTGCATGTCGCCGGTGAAGGCGATCATGTCGTAGGTGAGGCCGTTGATGGCGTCCGTCAGCATCTGCTGATTTTCGCCGAAATACAGGCTGTGCAGGTCGGTGACCTG
>CAYOKC010000052.1:0-10612 GCA_964404415.1 uncultured Leptolinea sp.
CAGGTTGCCGAGGTATCATAGGGCCGGTCCCTCCACCTCTCTGGATAAGAGTGCCTTTAGAGGCTATTCGATTATTAGCACGAATATATCATGTGTCAACCCTATCGTCAAATTAGAAGTTGTTAATCATCCAGCAAATACAGCATAATCCACCAGGTGGTTCTATCCCAAGAATTTCGTTCCAAGATTTCGCGCCCAACCCTTTATGGCACCCCAATCCCGGCCGTCACCTTCACGCATCAATCCGGATGAATCGAGGGTTACCAGAAACCGCCAGAACGGAGCGATCTTTTTGTAATCCACCATGCCGCCAAACATGGCAACACTAACCGGCTCTGGCAAGGCGTCCATCATGGATTCCAACATTTTTTCGGTTTTCGCCCGGTTTATCGGAGATGGATCACGCATATACACCCCCGCTGAATAACAGGCAATCTTCCTCGAAGAGAAATCCTTGCTGAACCTGGTAATGAAATCCATCATTTCGTTCAGCGGTTTCTCAAAACGAAGCGCCGTCCCCAGGATCACATGATCATAAGATTCCAGAGACACAACTTCTTGAACTGGAAGAACTTCGATAGAAAAATTACTTTTTTGCAGTTCTTCAGCTATAGCAACGGCGATTTCACCGGTTGAACCGCATTTACTGGCATAGGCAATTAGAGTTTTTGACATTCCGTTTTCCTTAGCTACTATTTGTCGGGGTAAGACTGTTTCTGGTTCGGTTACCGCGTATTTTGCCGCGCTCATACCCGCAACTCCGGTCAAAGCTATAGCACCTGCGGTAATTCCAGCTCTTCTTAAAAACGTTCGTCTGCTGATCGATGTATCCATTGGTTTCTCCTATGGCTGACTTCTCTGTTGATATGTCAACTTTATCGGAACCCTCCCCGGTTGTAATCAGGCTTAAGTAGAGTTTTCTTCGTTGAGAATACTGTCAACCGGTATACTTAAGTTCCATATGCCCCCCGACCAGGTGATTACTGAAACCTTTGCGCCTTCCTTTTCCGGCAGATCAATCCCCCGATCTGGCCTGTATCAAAAGTTGGATGGAGCAGTCAAACGCGGACGGCAATTGATTTGCCTTACCACTCCTGCCGGTTACGGGAAAACGGTATTGGTCTCTTCATGGCTGCAGACGTATGGGGGGATATCGGTATGGGTCTCTTGCGATTCCAATAACCATGATTTGTCACGTTTTTTCTACCGGCTTCTCACTTCCATTCAGGCGCGCATTCCCGGTTTCTGCTCTGAAATAACCCCGCTTTTCCCCACCCCGAATCCGGCTGAGTTTGGTGCTCTTCAAGAAAATTTAATCAACAGCTTTGCATCACTCTCAACCCCGGTTTTACTTTGCTTTGACGATTACCACCTAATCGAAGAACGTGACATCCATCAATTCCTTGCCCGGTTGATCGATCGGCTGCCGGAATCGGCATCCATCATCCTTATCAGCCGAACCCGGCCGCCATTACCAACCGCGCGGCTTCGGGTTCGCAGTCAACTGGTTGAATTATCGGCAGATGATTTGCGTTTTTCCGCAGAAGAAACTGAAAAATTCATACAGGCTAATCACGGACTTTCTCTTACGGAGAATCAAATCACCGCTTTGACTGAGAAAACCGAAGGTTGGGCGGCGGCCATCCATCTTGCATCCCTGGTTATTACATCCGGAAGGTTGCGTTCTGATCCCGAAGCATTTATTCGCTCCATTACCGGAAACCAGGAATATATCGCCAGCTTCCTCATGGATGAAGTCTTCGGGCTGCAGGAAGAATCGATTCAAGATTTTTTGCTGTATACCTCCGTGGTAGAAAGATTCAATTTCCGGTTGGCTGCGGTTCTTTCAGGGTTACCGGGTGGGACGGTGGATTCAAACATCGAGTTCCTTGAACGGGCTAATTTGTTTTTGATTCCACTTGATACAGAACATCACTGGTTCCGGTACCATCATTTGTTTTCGTCATTTCTTCGCGCCCGTCTGGAATCTAAACGACCTGGTTATGCCGATCACCTGCTAGGTACTGCGGGAAGTTGGTTCTTATCAGAAGGTGATTTGGAAGAGGCTGTAAAGTGCGCACTGCATCGGCAAACACCTGACCAGGCGGTTCAAATGATCCTGGAAAATTGGCCTCGCATGCTGCACTTAGGCCATATCGATCCGATGATCAACTGGTGCAAACGTTTACCCGCATCGGTATTCAAATCATATCCGGGGTTGAATATCGCCCATGCCTGGGCACTCGTTTTGCAAGGGTATTTTTTCGGCGTCCCATCTAAACTGGAATTGTTTGACCGATCCATCAGTGACACCATACTGTCACAACCGGATTTTCTGCCATCACTGGAAGGCCAAAGGCTGCAGATTGAAAAAGAGTTGCTGGTGGCTCTGCTGGCGTATTCACAGAATCAATTTGAGCAGGGTCTTGAGTTTTCCGGTAAAGCCAGAGAAATGGCACATCCTGACTTCCCACTATTAGAAGGTAATGCGTGGATCATCACCGGGCATCTTTATAAGCATATGGGTAGAGTCAGCGAAGCAATACTGGCATTTCAAACAGGCATCCCAATGACCTGGAAGGAAGGCAACGTTCAGGCGACAATAGGCGCTTACAACGCTCTGGCATTTCTTCTGTCAAATCGTGGGGACTTAAGGGAAGCAACGGCAACCTGCCAAGAAGGAATCCGGCTGGCCGTCGAGAACCATATGGATGAAACCCCGGCGGCCGCCCCCCTTTATATATCACTGGCATCAATCCTGACTGAAATGGACCGGTTGGATGATGCCGAAACCATGTTGAACAAAGGCCTTTCTGCCGGACGGATTAACCATTCGCTGGTCTTTTTATCCAGTTCTGCTCAAACTCAGATTCGCCTCCTGATAGCGCGAGGGAAACCTGGCGAAGCATTAGAAATCGCAGAAGGTGTTTTGCATCATATAAACAGTGAAAGTAACTCTCAAATTGTTAATGATTTTGAATCGATTCAAAGTCTGTTGCAGTTTATCGTTGGCGTAAAAGGGCTCCCGTCAAAGAGACCTGATCCCGATTTCGCCGCACACTTCAATCAATTTCATGCGCTTCATTCATCCATGCTTATTTACATCCGGGCACTGGCTGCCTTCGGCAATCGGGTTGATGCATTGGAACATCTGGATAAGGGAATCTGTATATGTTCAGAACCGGATATGACCGGAGTATTAATCCGTTGGTTGATAGTCAGGTCGCGGGTTCGTGATGCCGCAGGCGATTCTGCCGGCAGCTATAAAGATTTACAATTGGCTCATCAACTGGGTGATCCCATTCAGTTTGTCCGTTCATTCATTGATGAACCGGCATATGATGAAAGCAGATTTCCAGCAAATGTTTCTATCCCGACTTATGTCGAATCTTGTGAAAACGACATGATATTGCGCCTCACATCCCGTGAGGCGGAAATCCTTGACCTGATAAAAGAAGGGCGGTCTAACAGTGACATTGCCTCATATCTGTGTATTTCACTTTCCACAGTAAAAAAACACACATCTTCCATCTTCCGGAAGTTGGGAGTATCCAGCCGAACGCAGGCGATTGTTACCCGCATAACATAAAGGGAGTTGGCCTTCATATGGACCAACTCCCTTTCTGATTTGTTAATCCATTTCCCTGTAAGATTTATAACAATCTTTTTCGCCGTAAGAAGTCATCACTGAGTTGGTTCGCCATTCGGCCCCTGTGTTCTTGATTAACCGAAATTCTTTTAGTTCAGGTGCTACCTCTCGCAGGGCGGTTATAGCCGTGTTGTACGAAAAATGGTAACTCTGCCATTCCCATTTGGAAAGGCGTTCCTCCAACTCGGCATTTCGGCAAACCAGCGATACACCCAGCAGACTCTTGATCTCAGGGTCTTTGACCTCGCGGTATTCACGGATCGCCAGGGGAACACTATCAGTGGATAATTCCTGGAAGTACAGGTAGTCCAACTCCTCTCCAGCTTTTGCCCGATCAACGTTGGCTTTCACAATGAATCCGTCTACATTCAGGATGTTCAGCGTCAGGCCAAATCCAATCAGAACCATGAATGAGGCAACCGCGAAACCACGCCGGTAGTTGACGATCTCCAGCACCAGTACGGCTGCCAGCAGGATGCCCAGCCAGACCATGAATACATGGCTGTAGGTACGCAGCCGTGAAAATCCATACGCAGACTCCAGAAGACTTAGCCGCATGAATGAAGATACAAGGATCACACTCACCAGCCCGACAAGCGTCAGGCACAGGCCGGAAAACCAGTGCTGTTTGTTCGCCGTCTCCCGCCGGGTGACTGCGCTCAAACTAAGAAACAAAATCAGGCTGAATATGGCCACCCATACCAGTTCGCCGAATCCCTTACGGGCGTATTCCGCGTAGGTATATCCGTCAACCATGATATTAGCCTGCCCGCCGAAAAAGTACTTGAACTGTACAGACACAAAGAAAGCAAACAGCAGGTTGACTCCCATCAGCACGATCGCGCTTTCGGTAAAACCTAAAAACGCGGGGAACCAGGGTTTCTCCAGACCGATCAGGTCTTTTCGCCCGCTCTTCTCCACCGCGTAAAGATAAATCCCTGATAGCAGATAGGCAATGATACACACCATCGCCAGGCGCACCGCGTATTCCATGAAACGCTCGATATCCAGGATTTTCTGTAACTCCTTTGAAAATACCGGATCTGCGGAAACCAGCAGCAAGGCCATAAAGAAAACGATAGGGAAAGCCAGCAGCAATCCGCGAATGACGGCCCACACAGAAAACGACCGCTTTACAGGGGCAGGTTGATCACCGGCTGCCAGAACTTCGCTTTTCCGCGATTCAGCCAGCAGAGTACTGCCGCCTGCCAGCATTGAACTGGTCAACCTCGCCAGCCCGGTGACCGTATCCGCGACACTATACCGTGTCCATATTCCGCTTGCGTAGGTCAATGCCAGCAAAGCCAGACTGCAGAATATGACTACAACATTAATAAATGTGGTGAACGGTTCCTGACGGATGAAGGTCATGGCGGCGAAAGTCAGCGTAATTCCCGCCAAAACCCAGGTCAACGCCGCCGGCTTGCGGCCATTCCAGAACCCCAGGGCGAAGCAGGCGATTGTCAACAGGGCGGTGAAGATAAAGAATGAAATCCCCGGTGACTTCTTCCAGAAGAGGATGTCAAAACAAATGCCCAACAGCAGTGAACACCAGAGAATGCGGGATGAGGTTTTTGTCAGCATATATAAATCTCCTTTCAGACTAGATTACCGGAAACTAATGTGCTTTTCTTTTCCCTGAGACCCGAATTCCATGCACTCAGGTGCTTAACTCGAAGTCCGGAATGCGGTATGGTCATTGAGCCCCCGCTTCCTGGGGAATCTCCTCACAGGAAAAAACAATGACAACTACTTCGAATTCCCCTAAAGTAAGCTTTTTCCCGGCAATCACGCGAATCATTATAACGCTAGCCGGCTTTCAATTGATCCGGGCATTACTCTACGGATTGATCGGGATAACAGGCTGGCCCGCCGCGGGTGACATCACCAACGCGGCTAGCATAGTAATAACCGGTTTGGTTATCTGGATCATATTCAAACCGGATATGAAAGTAGTCGGTTTGGATGGGTTTCCTGTGTCCAGAGTTAAATATGTGTATTTCGGCTTTGGGCTTTTGCTCTTTATTATGGCAGGTGTGAACCTCATCCTGGACCCGTCACAATTGCTGCCAACCATCATTTCGTGCGTGGTATTCCCGTTATTCGAAGAGCCCATCTTCCGCGGTTGGATCTGGAACCGGGTAACCACTTCTCTCCCTGACCGTTTCAATGGCATTCTTGCTTTGCTTGTCTCCACCCTTCTATTTGTGCTTTGGCACCTGGGGTACTGGGATGTGGTAGCGTTGCATGTTCGCCCTGGCACAACATTCGCCGGGTTGACCCACATCATGCTGATGAAGATGGTAGTCGCCTCAATAATTGGTTTGTTGGCCGGTATGTTTCGCTGGAAAACCGGCAATATATACGCGTCCATCCTTGTCCACGCTTTCTGGAATTTATTCGGGCGGTAGAATAGCCCGCGGCCGCTATAATAAATACGATGATCAAACTTTTGCTGGTGGAAGATAATCCGCGTCTGCGCGAAGCATTAAAAACCGGGTTTGAAAAGACCGGTCAGGTATTGGTTTGCGGCGACACGGATTCTGGTGAAAACGCCATTGAGTTGGGGATACAGGCAAATCCGGATGCCGTGTTGATGGATGTGCGCCTGGCGGGAAGTATGAACGGCATTCAGGCAGCCGCCGCCCTGCGGCGGGAGATCCCCCGTCTACCGGTGGTCTTCTATTCCATCCAGGACGATGACCAGTATTACCGCGATTTCAGGGCATCAGGAATTCTCAGCCACTACGCCTATGTACGCAAATCAAATTACCTGCTGCCAGAGATGATTCTGCCGCTGATCACCGATGCCATCGCCGGACGGTCATACATCGATCCGGAGATCGAAGAACGCGTCCATGAAGTCCATCACCTTGATGAGCAGGATCCGCTAACCCTGCTGGAGCCGAATGAACTGGCCGTGATCAAAATGATCGCCCAGGGTTTGACCAACGAGCAGATCGCCGCCCACATGGGTTTTCAGGATAAGCGCACCATCAGCCGCACTAACGGCAGCATCTATGCAGCCTGGGCGCTGGCTGACAACGCCACTGACGAAAAAGTCGCCCGCACCCGGGCTGCCATTATTTTCCAGAGCCGGCGCATGATCCACTGGGATGAAGAAGGCCGTCCTTTTGTTATGGATGCTTCGGGAAACTGGATACCCTGGGAGGGCGGATGAGCGGGTTCCCCTTACTTGATTGGGCCGCGCTTACACTCTCCTTATTTAATGCCTTTTTGCTGTGCTGGCTGGGCTTCACCGTTCTACTGGAAGCTGACCGGCGGGCTGTGGGTGTGTGGATATCAGCCGACGGGTTATTCCTCGGCGCGGCTTTCTTCATTGCCCACACCGCCATCTTGCGTAACGGGTGGGATTGGAACAGCCCTCTGCTTGATTTCTGGTGGAAAGCCGGCTGGTGGCCGCTGATCCTCTCACCTTTTGCCTGGTATTGCGTCATCCTCTGGTATTCGGGATTCTGGGATACGAGCGAGTCTCCATTACACCAGCGCCAGGCGCCTTTCTTTGGACTGATCCTCATCCTGACAGCCGGGCTGATGGTCTGGATGATCATTGCCAATCCTCTTCCAAACCTGGGCGCGCGATTCGCGAATATGACCGGTTTCCATTATCTGTCCGTTCTTTTTCCGGCGTATATCCTGGGATGCATTCTCCTCTCACTCGATGCCATCGTCCGGCCGGGACCAACCGCCCGCTTCCTTGGCAATGAAGCTCGTGGACGGGCCCGCCCATGGCTGCTGGCATCCACGCTGGTGTTACTGGTCGTTTGCCTTTTGGTGGCTTTCGCCTTGATCTGGGGCATAAATACCTTTTCTCTTGATTATGAGACACAGGTCCTTTCACCGGGGGTGATGCTCCCGTTGACAGGCCTGGACGTGGCCATTGAAATCTTGATCACGGTGGCTATTCTGCTGATCGGGCAGGCTGCCATGGTATACGAAGTCTTCAGTTCCATCTCGCTACCCCGGTCCGGTCTCCGGAAACGCTGGTCCTTTGCCATCATTTCCGGCGCGATAATCGCCATATTATTGTCCACAATCCTTGTCCTCATCACCCGCCCTGAAGCCGCGTACCTTATCCTGATCCCGTTGTTGACAGCCGCCATGGCCGTTCAGAACCGCCTGTCTGTCAGCGAACAGGAAGCGGAAGCCGGTCAACTGCGGTCTCTAGCCCGCCCGTTAGGCATGTACGAACGCATTTTTTCATCAAATACAGAATCAGACACTCTGGTCGAAACGCTCAACGAGTTTGACCAGATCTGCCTGAATCTTCTGCGAACGGAGAAAGCGGTAGTGATACCGGCCGGTTCAATATCCAGTTTTTTGCCTGACCGGATCACCTACCCCCGGGATTACCTTTCCATGCCCACTCCGTTTACCATCCCCGATAATCCGGATGGTAATTCCGAACCTTTGCCCCTCGATTCAGAAGATTTCCACTGGGCCGTTCCATTGACGTCCAGCCGGGGCCTGGATGGCTGGTTGTTTATCGGCAAACATACAGACGGCGGTTTCTATACCCGCGAAGAGATCAACATTTCCCGTGCCGCCGTCATGCGGTTGATGGATAGCCTGGCGGCAGCGGAGATCGCGCGCCGGTTGGTCAACCTGCAGCGCCAGAAGCAAACCGAAACCCGGCTGCTGGACCAGCGCTCCCGCCAGATATTACATGATGACATCCTTCCGCTTCTGCATACTTCCCTGTTGACCGCCCCTCACGGACCGGCGGCCGGGCAGATCACGGAAGCGCACCGGCTGATATCCAACCTGTTGCGTGAAGCACCGCCCCCACCGCCCTCGGAAATTGCCCGGTCAGGTCTTCTGCCGGCCGTTGAACGCCTGACTCGCAATGAAGCCGAACTGATGAAAGCTGAACTGATAGTGGATATGGGTGACCCGGTGATCACGGCCGCTTCCACACTTTCACAGGAAGAAGCTGAAACGTTATATTATGCCGTTCGTGAATGCTTGAGGAACATCAGTAAACACGCACAGGCACCCGGACCCGCGGTTTTAAAGATCATCCTCAAAGTCTCGGTGAATGACATGCTGGAAATCAGCATTAAAAACAACGGCGATCAAAAAACTTGCGAATCTATGGACACAGCATCGACCGGAGAAGGTTTACGGTTGCATAATGCCATGTTGGCTGTTTTTGGCGGGGGAATCCACCTGGAACACCTGTCAAATGGTGACACCCGTGTGATCATTCGTTTGCCAATAAAAAAATAGAAACCGAACGGGCGTTTCGGCATTGGTACAGGTATTAGGCTTGCCGTACCCGTATCGAGGTGATATCATCATCTAACTATGCAAGGGATACTGGACACTCTCCGTCAGGGTGGTCGGGAACGGACGCGGACCATTCTGGTTTTGATCATCGCCGCGACAATTCCCTGCTATTGTCTGGGGCTGGTGACGTTATGGGGAAGCCGCCTGTTCATAACCGTTACAGGCACACCCACTCAAACAGCCACGATAACGAATACCAATACACCCATCGGCACACCTACACCGGTCACATTCACTCCTACCAATACATCCATACCCACCCTCACCTTCACGCCGACGGTGACCCGTACCCGGTTTATGACCCCAACCCTCCGCCAACAAACACGGCAACTTTTACGAATACCCCGGTTCCCCCGACAAATACCAACACGCCGGAACCGCCATCCATAACACCCGAAATTCCATCTGATACTCCTACACAGACAGAAACCCTTCAACCCTGAAAAATTATGTATGATCCTCTCCCCTTTCTAAAGAAGCTACTATCCTTACCCGGGCTTTCCGGCTACGAAGACCCGGTGCGCCAGGTCATCGCCGATGAATGGGGCCCTCTGGTGGATGAACTGAAGACCAGCCGGCTGGGCAGCCTGTACGGGATCCGGCGCGGAACGGCCTCCAAACCCCGCCCACGAATTTTGCTGGCCGCCCACATGGATGCCATCGGTTTGATGGTGACCATGGTGCAGGACGGTTTTATCCGGTTCACTGAGGTCGGCGGTATTGACCCCCGCATATTGCCCGGACAGCAGGTGATCGTCCACGGGCGGCGCGACCTCCCGGGGATCATCGGGCAACCCTCGGCACGCCTTCTTCCCGATTCGATCGGCAAGAAGACCGTTCCCATGGAATACCTGATGATCGATGTAGGCCTGTCTCCTGAAGAAACGGCTTCGCTGGTACGCACCGGCGACCCGGTATCGTTCGCGCAGCTTCCCGTTGAGCTGACGGACAACACCCTCGCCGGTCACACCCTGGATAACAGGGCTTCGGTAGCCGCGTTGAGCATTTGCCTTCACGAGTTATCCACCATGCGGCACGCCTGGGATATCTGGGCTGTGGCGACGGTGCAGGAAGAGGAAACCCTCGCCGGCGCGTTCACGTCACCGTTTGACGCCCAACCGGATGTGGCCGTGGCGATTGACGTCACCTTCGCTAAAGGGCCGGGTGCCAGCGATCACCGCACCGTGCCATTCGGCAAGGGCATTACACTGGGATGGGGGCCCAATACCCACCCGGCCATTTTTGAGGCCTTCAAAAAAGTAGCCGAACACCTGGATATTCCTTTCCAGACCGAAGTCTCGGCGGCCAATTCCGGCACCGACGCGATGGGGTTGCAAATCGCGGGCGCGGGGCTGCCATCACTGTATATCAGCATTCCGCTGCGCTACATGCACACCCCGGTGGAACTGGTTTCAATGAAAGATATTCAACGCGCCGGCCATTTACTGGCCCAGACGGCTGCCAGCCTTGAACCTGATTTCAAGCAGCAGATCCGGTGGGAGGAATAAACCGCATGCCAGAAAACAACCACCTCCCCATTCAATTTGTTGGTCTGGTAGAAAAGCTGTCCAACGCGTCTGGCGTTTCGGGCGCGGAAGGCAGTGTCCGGGCGATTGTCCGCGAAGCCCTGGATGACCTGAAAATGACCTATCG
>CAYOKC010000052.1:10622-23366 GCA_964404415.1 uncultured Leptolinea sp.
CCCTTGGAAATGTCCTTGTAGAACGTTCCTGCGGTAAACCCAACGCGTTCCGGTTGATGCTGGCCTCGCACATGGATGAGGTCGGCCTGATGATCGTCGAAGAAGACGAAGGCGGGCTGTATAAGTTCGTCATCGTGGGCGGTATTGATACCCGCGTTCTTCCGGGCAAAACCGTCCTCGTCGGCAAGAACCGCCTTCCGGCTATCATCGGTGCCAAACCCATCCACCTGACAGACGCCGATGAGCGTAAAAACCCCATCACGGTTGATAGCCTGCGTATCGATCTCGGCCCTGGTGGCGCCGGAAAAGCCAAACCGGGTGACCGCGCGGTTTTCTCTACAGAATTCCGCACAAACGGGCACAGCTTCAGCGGCAAAGCGCTGGACGACCGCCTGGGTGTGGCCATCCTGTTGACTTTGTTGGCAAACCCTCCCAAGAATGTCGACCTGCTGGTCGCCTTTACCACCCAGGAAGAGATCGGCCTGCGCGGCGCGAAGGTAGCCGGATATGCCATGAATCCTGACGCGGCGATCGCGGTTGACGCGACCCCTGCCCACGACCTGCCTTCATGGAATGATGATGAAAACACCGGGTATAACACCCGCCTGGGCGGCGGCCCCGCCCTGTACATCGCGGATGGATCAACACTTTCCGATCCGCGCCTGGTCAACTTTGTGCGTGATGTTGCCGGGAAAACCAGCATCCGGTACCAGATCCGGCAGCCCGGTAGCGGCGGCACCGACGCGGGCTCCATTCATAAACAACGTGAAGGCATTCCGAGCATGTCCATCTCGGTGCCCATCCGTTATGCACACACTCCCTGTTCCATCGCGTGGCATGCCGATATCTCGGAAATGCTGCACCTTATGCAGGTTGTATCCTCCCAAATCCATCCCGGCATCTTTACACAGCCCCGGTAATTCACAACGACATTGATTTCCAGGAGACTGGCATGAAAGAACTGATCCAAAAACTGGTAGAAACCACCGGCCCCTCCGGCTACGAAGATCAAATCCGCGATCTGGTGAAAAGCCAGATATCCAAATTCACGAAAGACATCAAGGTTGACCCGTTGGGCAACCTGATCGCCCGTATGGGCACGAAGAAACCCGGCGGCAGCCGTATCATGATCGCCGCTCATATGGACGAAATCGGTATCATTGTCACCCACGTTGATGACAATGGCTTCCTGCGCTTCACCACGATCGGTGGTGTGCGGGCTGCCAACTGCATCGGCGGACGCGTCAAGTTCCTGAACGGACGCTCCGGTGTGATCTATATGGAAAAAATGGAAAGCGCCGACCGCGTGCCATCATTTGACCAGTTGTTTATTGACTGCGGTTACACATCCGCCAGAGAATGCCCGATCAAAGTAGGTGACATGGCCAGCTTTGACCGCCCGTTTGTGGACCTTGGCAAACGTCTGGTTTCAAAAGCCATGGATGACCGCATCGGGGTTGCTGTTCTGATCGAGGTTATGCGCCAGTTGAAAACCACCCCCAATGAGGTCTTCTTTGTTTTCAGCACTCAGGAAGAAGTGGGGATACGCGGCGCCACCACATCTGCCTTCGGCATCGATCCTGAAATCGGCCTATCGGTGGATGTCACCCTCACGGGAGATACGCCAAAATCAATAAAGATGGCTGTCAGCCTTGGAAAAGGACCGGCAATCAAAGTCCGTGACAGCGGCATGTTATCCGATCCCCGGTTGGTCCGTCAGTTGGTAAAAATCTCAGAAGATAAAAAGATCCCCTATCAGTTGGAAGTTCTTGAAATGGGCACGACTGATGCACGGGCTATACAATTAACCCGTTCCGGCGTTCCCTCCGGCTGCGTTTCCATCCCGTGCCGGTATGTTCATTCACCTTCAGAGATGGTGGATATGGACGATGTTGAGAATTCAGTAAAATTGATCCTGGCTTTCCTGAGTGAACCGATCGAACTGTAAATGCGATTTTTTTCGATTGCTCTAATTATTCTATTGTTGACCGGCTGCGTCCCCAATCCGGAGCAAACACCCACGCCTCCGCCGGCTGCTATTGCCACACCGGAACCAAGCCCGGTGGTGCTGACACCTACAGCGGGAGCATCATCCAAAGACATACGCACTCTGTCAATCTGGATCCCGCAAGAATATGATCCGTCCCTGAAATCACCGGCATCCATTCTTCTGGGAAAAACTGTCGCCGAATTCGAAGCCCAGAATGACGGCGTCAAGGTTGAAATACGGGTTAAAGCAGATTCGGGCGTTTCCGGCCTTATGGAGTCCCTTGCTTTGACAGCCGCCGCCGCACCGGATGCCATGCCCTCACTGGTTCTGCTGACCCGCAGCCAGATGGAGGAAACCGCGCGTAAAGGGATCATATTCCCCTACGACGGGTTGTCGATAACGCTGGATGAAACCGATTGGTATCCCTTCGCCCGGGAACTGGCGAGTTTTCATGATGATACCTATGGCCTGCCGCTGACAGGTGACGCGTTAGTGCTGGCAATGCGTACAAACAAACAACCAACCCAGTCACCCACATGGGATGATATCCAGAATGTGGGCAATACTGTTTTATTTGCCGCTGCTGATCCTCAGGCGACAGTTCCTCTGGCTCTTTACCGGTCCGCCGGAGGAGTCACGCAGGATATACAACTTCTACCCCAGATTCAGAGCGCCGAACTGGAAAAAACACTGAGATTGCTGGCTACCGGCGCTGAAAAGAATATTTTCCCCGGTTGGTTGATCAATTACCAGAGTGATAAACAGGTTCTTGATATGTTCGCCAATCAACAGGGCGGCCTGGTTATCACATGGTTGAACAATTACCTGTCAGTCAAACCAAATGATACAGCCATCTACCCGCTTCCCTCCCTGGGGACAGAAAGCGCTACCCTTGCCTCAGGCACCGTTTGGGCGTTGACAGACACCAGTGTGGAGAGGCGCCAGATAAGTGTCCGGCTGGCCGAATTTCTCACCCGGAGCGAATTCTTATCCCAGTGGAACCTGCAGAACAACAGCATTCCTCCTCGTCCGTCTTCTTTGACATCCTGGCCCGATTCGCCGTTGCGCGCTCAGGTTAATCAGATTGCCCTTTCCGCGAGCCTTCGCCCGCCGGCTGACGTCATCACCAGCCTTGGCCCGGCGGTGCAGGAAGCCACCATTTTGATCTTGAAGAAACAAAGCGACCCGGCTAAAGCGGCTCAAACCGTCGTGGAACGTCTATCCGCTCCCGCAACAAAATAACGTACGGAAAACAGACTTATGCCCAATCCGTTGAAATTCCTACAGAATGTCGATAAGCAATTCGTGTCACAGATCGTGCTGGTGATCATTTTTCTCCTGGCCTGTTTCTGGATAGCCATGCTTCCCAATCCATTTGAAGTTAAAGAATCACCACAGCCGCCACCCAATCAACAGACACTTCCTCCCAATCCTCAGCAGCAAGCCGCGCGGGCTACCGCGTATCAAATTGAGATCGAGAACAATCGGGATCAGACATCCGGAATTGTAATTGGCGGCATTGTTCTGGTTGGATTGGTCGTCGCGGGATGGTTACTGGTATTGAACAGGCATTGAATATCTTAAAAACAACAACTATATTCCAAAAAATCCGGCGTGCCGGATTTTTTCTTGCTTCAGGCTGCTGATATGTCGTATGATGTATACGCCGATTTTGCGAAACTCCCGGTGGCGTTCTGCGTATATTGTATAGTTGCTCTACCGGATTATTAATGGATTTTTCCATTTCCAAAGGAAGGAATATTATGAAGAAGAATACAACCCTATTTTGGCGGATCGGTTCCGCCATGCTGATTGGCATGCTCGGACTTCTGGCTGTTGTGCCAGCCGTACATGCTTCAGAGATCAATAATAGCGGCGTGGTCAAAGCCGGTGAGACGGTCAATGATGATCTCTTCCTATCGGGAGATACCATACAGATGGACGGAACCGTAAATGGCCTGCTGGTTGCCACCGGTAACATGGTTTTCATCAATGGCGAAGTGAATGGCGACCTGATCGTTATGGGGCAATCTGTGACCATAACAGAAAACGCGTCTATCAGCGGAAACATCTTCACCATGGCACAGATCATCAGCCTGGATGGTAAAGTGACCGGCAGCGTCGCGGGTGCAAGCATGTCAATGACCAACGGAGGATCTTCTGAGATCCAAAATAACCTCTACTACGCCGGATACGGCCTTGACCAGGCTAAAGGGGCTGTAGTCGGGCGCGATGTCCATGCCGCGGTGTACCAGGCTATTCTGGATGGCGAAACGAAACAGGATGCGGTTGTTTATGGTGAAGCGGTGGAAGTCAGCGGGAATATTGGCCGTAACGCGGAATTCATTGTTGGTAATCCGGCATCAGACGCGCAGGCACCCACGCCATACATGCCGAATTCCGGTATTACCCACTATCTGAAACCCGGTTTGAGGGTCAACCCGATGGCCATGATCGGTGGAGTGATGAATTACACCAGCAAAGTGAATCAAGCCAGCCAGATCGAAGCCACTCCTGCCGGTGGTATTGTTTTCCAGACACCGGTCCCCTCTGCCGAAGAACTGAAAGCGAAAGAAACCACTCCCGCGCCAGTGGCCACCACAGTGGGCATTCTTTCTGGTTTATCCGGCTTCGCGAGCAATCTGATCTCCCTGCTTTTGATCGGCGGTTTGCTGTTGTGGAAATTCCCAGCGCTGCTTGAACAGAATGTGGCGACAATCAAGGAAAAACCCTGGGCGTCTGTCGGGTATGGTTTCGTTACTATTCTCGTCGGGTTTTTTGGATTGTTCCTGCTTCTTCCCGTGATCATTTTGATCAGCATCATCATCGGGTTCATCACAGTGGGCGGGTTGAGCGGTTCTGTAGCGGCCATAGGACTTTCAACCTGGGCTGCCGCGTTCGCGGGATTTAGCCTGGCAGTCTTCCATGTCAGCAAGGTGATCGTCGCCTATCTGGCCGGAAAATGGATTTTCAGCAAACTAGCCCCGGCCAACACATCCGTCATCTGGCCCATGGTCGTCGGTGTGCTGGTTTACGCGATCCTGTGCATGGTCCCCCTGTTCTCCCTGTTGTTTGAGATCGCCGTCGTCCTGCTCGGTGTTGGAGCCATGTGGCTTGTTTTCAAACAAAAAACCAGCCGTACTGGAACAGAAACCGCGGCCGTCTGAGACCGTTACATGGTTAACAATAGAT
Source organism: uncultured Leptolinea sp. (assembly GCA_964404415.1). Lineage (GTDB taxonomy): Bacteria > Chloroflexota > Anaerolineae > Anaerolineales > Anaerolineaceae > Leptolinea. Next base: position 15,805 of record CAYOKC010000052.1, read on the forward strand.
AAACATTAAAAGAAGGAGTGGATGAAAAATCTGCTCCTTCTTTTTTACACCTAGTTTTTGATTTTGACGGCACTTTGCTTATATTTGACGCTATTACAGGGGTGTTTGCTATAATCTATACATAATTACTGCTCCGGAAGGGACCATCGGTTATGCGGCGAGAAATACTTACCTGGCAGGACATCGATCAACTGGTTGACCACATTATTCCCCAATTTGAAGTCGAATTTGATGCCATGTTGATGATCACCCGCGGGGGCATTGTTCCGGGCGGATTACTGGCTGAAGCTCTCGGGCTTGTGACAATTCTCACCGCGGCTGTGGATTTCCCGGCGGAGATTGAAGGTGAAAAAGAGCACGCGCGCCTGCGTGTGTGGCCGAAATTCCTGCAATTCCCCGATGACAGGCTGCTGCGCGATAAACGCGTATTGATCGTGGATGACGTCTGGGGTTCCGGACGGACCATTACAGCCGTCAAGAACCGTGTTTCAAGCGCGGGAGGCGCTCCCTTTACCTGTGTTTTACACTTCAATCCATACCGCAACCTGTTCGGAAATGTGCGCCCTGATTTCTTTGCCGCCACAACTGACGCGCACATCGTCTACCCGTGGGAAATTAGCCGCGGGCAGGATGGTGTTTTGTTGCACGGTTTGGATTCGCCGTTATAAGATCAATCGAATAAGGCGGAAATGTATTGGTCTACCATACGGGAAAGCCCGAATGCTTCTTCCGCGCGGGCACGCGCCGGAGCCCTGTACTTTTCCTGATGGGTCAATATCTCAACAGCCCCTTTGGCCAGGCCGGCGATATCCGGTTTTTCCAGATTCCAGTAATTTGATCCGTATGGCACGACCAAACCGGAATCTCCGGAAATGATCTCAGGCAATGACCCGGTGGCAAACGCGAGGACCGGAAGCCCGCAGGCTAAAGCTTCAATTACAGAATTGGGACACGCGGCGTTCAGATCGGCGGAAAAAAGTAAGTGCGCCGAACGGTCCAGAGCCGGGATATTTTTGCCCGGTACCACGCCAGCCCAATCCACTGTGCCCCCCGATTGCCTTGACCAGTATGTTTTCAGGTGTTCCTGAACATTGCCGGCAACCGTCAGTCTGACGGGTTTGTCCATTTGCTGATTGAGCAGGTATGTCATTTTGACAGCCGTATCCAGGCCGCGTTCGTAGCCGCCGCCGATATGGGCTTCGACCATCAACAAACGGTAATGGTCTTCGGGCGGTTTCCCGTCCCCTTCCGGGGAAAAATCTGTGAGGTCAATACCGTTGTACGCGACGGTTGACCCCGCTTTGGTGGAGCCGCAAACCGTCTGCCACCATTGACGGGCGAACTGGCTCTGGTAGATGATCCGGTCGGCGATATTCTTGCGGATGAACTTCAATAACTGGTTATTGATCTCGCATTTAATAAAATACCCTGGCGGCACCCGCAGTTTACGGTGTATCCAATTCATTCCGTTCAAGCGCTGCACAATTCGCAGCCCTTTGCGCCGGGCTTTTAGTAAAGTGGCGATTTCTTTTGTGCCACCAATGACAAGCACAGCGCCGCAATCCGGATCGTCAATCGAGTCGACTTCCCGGATGCCTCTTTCGCTTAATCCACTGACCAGACGTCCGCGGAAGGATGCCGGCCCTCCCAGACCATTAATTTTCGGGAGGATGTACACACCCTGTTTCTTTTCAACAGATAATGAGGGTTGATTCAACCTGTAATCTCCTAACGGCCGAGAATCGCGTCAACGATCCGGCGGGAAGCCTGTCCGTCACCAAAGGGGTTGCAATACCCCTGCCGTTTTCCGTATTTTGTGCCATCCAGAATGGCTTTTGCTTCACGCACGATCGTATTTTTGTCGGTGCCAACCAGTTGGAGAATGTCGCTATCCAGGCCTTCAGGCCGCTCGGTTTTCTCACGCATCACCAGTGTGGGTTTCTCAAGGCTTACCGCTTCTTCCTGTATGCCGCCCGAATCGGTCAATACCATCCAGGAACGTTTCAACAGGTGAACGAGCGGCAGGTATTCCAGGGGTTCCAGTAGATGAATAGAGGGTTGACCATCCATCATCCGGTGGGCTGTTTGATAAACATTGGGATTGCGGTGCACAGGGTAAACAAACTGAACCCGGTCTCCAAAAAATCCTGCCAATTCAAGAATGGCGGAGAAAATCTCTTCCAGCGGCTGCCCGAAATTCTCGCGGCGGTGCGCGGTAACCAGAACAAGTTTACGTTCGTCGGAAATCTTCAACGCCGAAAGCAACGCTTCAATTTCTTGAGGGGCCGGCCGGTTGACGATCGTCTGAAGCGCGTCAACCACTGTGTTACCTGTAACCCGGATATCCGAATCCGGAACGCCTTCTTTCAATAGATTCGACCGGCTCAATTCCGTGGGGGCAAAGTGCAAGTCTGCCACTGTGCTGATCACCCGGCGGTTGATCTCTTCCGGGAACGGCTGCCACTTATCAAACGTGCGCAGGCCGGCTTCCACGTGCCCCACCCTTACCTTCCGGTAGAAAGCGCCCATGGCAGAAGCCATCGCGGTGGTGGTATCGCCCTGTACCAGTATCCAATCGGGCTGCAGGTCCTGATAGACAGGATCCATGTGGGTCAATATCTCAGACGTCAACCCGGCCAACTGCTGGTTGGGCTGCATTAAGTTCAGGTCAACATCAGGAACAATACTGAAAAGAGAGAGAACCTGATCGAGCATTTCACGGTGCTGCCCTGTGACACACACGCGCGATTCGATGCCCTCCGTCTCACGCAAGGCTTTGACAACCGGCGCCATTTTAATGGCTTCCGGGCGGGTTCCAAATATCGAGAGTACTTTGATGGCTGTTTTCACGTTGTGCGATGGTTCAGGAACGACCTACACCCAGTTGGAAAACTTTAAACCCGCCGGCTGTCCATTTATCTTCCGGCCAGGTATGTACCGTATCAATGATCACGCGGGCGGGTGTCAATTTTGCTACCACATCCGGTTCCAGATTGCGGATCGGAGAATGCGAGACCAGTACCAGAATGGCTTCGGCGTCAGCAAACACTTCTGCCAACGACTCAACCAGGTCCAGCCCGGGAATTTGCGCGGTAGTTTTGTACGGCTCAAACGCTTTGACTTTCGCGCCTTCCTGTACCAGAAGGTGTGCGGCTTCCACCGCCGGGCTTTCGCGAATATCGTCCACATCGGGTTTGTATGAAAGACCAAGAACGGCGATCCGGCGGTTTTTCAACGAACCCAGAGCGCGTTTGACTAGTTTTACAACATATTCAGGCTGTCCGTCATTGACTTTACGGGCGGTGTGAATAAGCGGGGTGATATCCGGCGCGGCTTCCACCAGAAACCACGGGTCAACACTGATGCAATGCCCCCCAACGCCCGGTCCGGGATTAAGTATCTTCACCCGCGGATGTTTGTTTGCCAGCGACACCGCTTCCCACACATTGATGCCAAAGCGGTCTGCCAGGCGCGAGAATTCATTCGCGATCGCTATATTGACATCACGGTAGGTGTTTTCCATTAATTTGACCATTTCTGCTGTAGTAGCGTCGGTCATGTGGATTTCGCCCTGAACAAAAGCGGCATACAGGTCGCGCCCGGCCTGGGCTGAGGCAGGGTCAATTCCGCCGATGATGCGGTCATTTTCAATCAATTCACGTAAAATCTGGCCGGGTAATACCCGCTCAGGCGAATAGCATAATTTAAAATCTTTACCGGCTTTCAAACCGCTCTCTTCAAGGATCGGGGCGATAAGGCCGGTGGTGGTCAACGGGGGTGAAGTGGACTCAAGGATGACCAGATTCCCTTCACGCAGGTGCGGGAGAATCGCCCGGGCAGCGGAGGAGACAAAGGTCATATCAGCCTGTTTGTTGCCGAAAAACGGTGTTGGCACGGCGATGATGAACGCGTCTGCTTCTTCCGGTTGGGTTTGAACACGCAGGTTTCCGTTATTAACCGCGGTCTTCACCAGGTCGCGCAGACCCGGTTCATAGATGTGCAATTCACCCGATTGAAGCGTTTCAATGATACGGGGATTGACATCCACTCCAACTACATTGATTCCATGCGTCGCGAAAGTGCTCGCCGTAGGCAGGCCGATATAGCCCATCCCCAGAACACAAATTTTCTTGAAATTCACAGGATCACCTTCAGGTAGATTTAACGCGCCCGGAATTATCCCATACTTCCTGAGGCATGCAAAGTCATATATCCATACCGCAAAATAACTCTATAATAAATAAGATTTTACTACACGGCGGTGAATCGTGAGCAGCATAAATTACGGTACTCTTATTCCTCTTTTAATAGCTATTCTCGCGGGCGGCGCGGGCGGTATTCTGGTCATCCTTGCCTGGCAAAAAAAGCGCCGCGAGTCTGTCACCGGCACATGGCTGCCCACTCAGGGCGTCATCCTTTCAAGCAGTGTGAAAGAACACCGCGCCGTTGATGGTGGAAACCCGGACCGGGTGGTCTACTCTCCGCTGGTCCGGTACCAGTACACCCTGGGCAGCCGCACATATACCGGTATGCGGGTGACATTTACCCCTGTTCAATATACCCGCCAGAAAGCGGAACAATCCGTCAACCGTTTCCCGCCAAGTACTCCGGTCACGGTCTATTACGACCCGCTGCATCCGGAAGAAGCCATTCTGGAACAACACTCCACTGACCATCAGACATTGTTTACCCTGGGAATTGTTCTTTCAGTCCTGAGCGTGGGATCCATGTGCATCGCACTGCTGGTTTTTCTCGTGGAAAGATCGCTGCAATAACAATGGACGAGACAATGGACGGGACAAATCCTCCACTTCATTTCGTGATAAACTCATAATATGCAGCTGGAAGTGCTTATTGTCACTCCTTCCGGACCTTTTGGGGAATTAATCCGGCTTACACTGGAAGCTGACCCAGAATTTCACTGTGCGATGTTGGACAACAGCGGTGATTTGAGGGCAACTCTCCAGGAAAAACCGTGCCAGGCGGTAATTTATGATTGCTCATTCCCCCTGCCGGTACCCGCCCAGGTTGTGACGACCCTGCATGAGGATTTTCCGGAGACGGCAATATTGCTGATCCCCGCCGACAACCGTTCAGAATCATCTATTCCGGCTGACGGTTGGGTTACCCGCCCGTTTGACGCGTCGTCATTGGCGGATGCCGTGAAGAATGCCATCAACAAGAGATTACATCCTGAAGCCGTGAAGTTCATCCCGAAAGAGCCGGAACGAAAACCTTCCTCCTGGTGGAATGCCTTCCAGTCGGGCATACGGGAAACCGCCGCGGATAGCGGCCTCATGATCCAAAATGGACTGGTTATCGCGTCAACGCCCAATCTGAGCACCGCCCTGCAGCAACAGGTAACGGCTTCCGTTCTGCGTTTCTGGAACCCGGAAGAAAGTTCTGACCTGATGCGGTATGTGAAAGATCTGGTCAACGGGCAGGAATGGATGATGTACGCCACCCGGGCTGCCGATGGCGCCGTTCTGGTTCTGCTCTATTTACCTCAAACACCCGTCACCCGGGTGCGCGCGCAAACACTAAAACTGGCAAAAGACGTAGCCGGCTTGATGGTCAAACCGCAGGGAACTAGCCCTTCCAATCTGCACGAAAACGCCGAACCACCCCGCCTGCACGAGATTCTGGGAGAAAAGACCGGCACCGGCCATGTGATCAAGAACGGTTTCCCGGTGGAATGGTTCCGTGAAGCAGACCTGCCGGATTTCCAAGCAGAATCCTCAACTGAAGAAGATACTACCCCTGAAACCACGCCGATAGGATCCGCGGCCACAGAACCTGACATGGTTCTGCCGGTTGGTGCTGAAACGGGCGTCGAAGAGTCACCTGCTCTGGAAGAAATGCAGGAAGAGAGTCTCCCGCTTGAAGCAGCCGATGAGCTATCCTCAGGGGATATGCCTGTGGATGAAATTGCACCAGTTGAAACAACTAATGTGGAAGATAAGTCAGACATACTGCCTTCATCAACCGGGGCGCAACCCGAACCGGGATCGCAGGTTGAAACTACTCCTCTGCCACCCTCAGAAGAAGATACCCTTGGAAAATTCCAGGCAGTGGATCTTTTATCCGAACAGAAACCCGAAACCGGGCTCGATGAAATGCAGCCGATCTCCTTACAGGAAATCCAACCCGAATCTTCCCTTAAAGAACAATTTGAAGCCCTCGCTGAATTAGAGACTTCGCTTGAGACCGCTCAACCGGTTGAAGAAAGTATTCCGTCAGAGCCTGAACCATCCATTCCGGTACCGGATATGACCGAACCGCCCTCCGTTACCCGTGACGAAGTGGAAGAAGCCCTGTCCATCCTCAGCAACAGGTTGAACATGGAAAATCCGGCGGAGGATAAATCGCCGGAAGCTGATACCGTTAGCGAAATTCTTGACGCGCAGAAGATACTAACTGAAACCGACTCAACCGGAATTGATGTTGAATCTTTCCAGGCCGAGCTCTCCAGGCTGGAATTCAACGATACCTGGTCTATGCCGGAGATACTGACAGGCAGTCCTCAGGAACCATCCAATATCACCTCCTCAGAATCAGAAGAGATGGCTACATTCCTTGCCGGAATAGAAGCCCAGACTCCCCGATTGAACTCTGTGGAAACCCATCCGGAAGAATCTGAAACGGAAGAAGCATTATCCGCATTGGAAGGCGGGAGTCAACCAGTTGATGTGCCGGTGCCTTTTTCTGAAGATGAACCATTGGTAAACCCTGTTTCTCCTGATCTGGCGGAGCCAGTATCCACGTTGGAAACATCTTTGCCAATTGGTGAACAAATCCCCTCTGAACCGGCTCCCATGGAAGAAATCACCGGAACCATTTCGGTGGCTGAAAACCTCCCTTCAGCCGTGGAAGCGGAGGCACAGCCCGAATCCGCACCCAATGACCTGTTCGCCCGGACGAGTCAACTTGAAACACAGGCTGAACCTGACGGGTTGACAACATACACAATCGCCCTGATCCCCGGTGCGGAGAACCATTTCTTGCAGCGCCAGAACGCGGCCGTATTAAGTGAAACCATGAACCGGCTTGCCCTGGCCTTCAATTGGACACTGGAAAATTTGACCATCCGGCCAACCTATATGCAGTGGACTTTGACCATGGCTGCCACTCTGCCGCCGGAAGATATGGTCCGTATTGTTCGAAAAGAAACTACGGTTGAATTAAAGAAAGCCAATCCGGATGACCTGGCCTCCGTCGGAGAAGATTACTGGTACCCGCAAACCATGAGCGCCACCGGAAGAGACTTTGTGCCGTCAATTCACTGGCAGGATTTCATCCTGCGGCGTAAAACCCGGGAAGTCGCCTGACCCATTCCACCGCAGCCTGATCCCCATCCGACAGGAGATGTCATCGTGCCGCCAACCTTATACCTTATTGATGGACACGCGCTGGCCTATAGAACCTATTTTGCCCTGAGTTCATCTCCGAGCATTCATTTCACAACGCGTTCCGGTGAGCCAACTGCCGGAATTTATGGTTTCGCATCGGTGATGATCCGGTTGCTGGAACAAAATAAGCCGGATTACCTGGCCGTGGCATTT
>CAYOKC010000053.1:0-2679 GCA_964404415.1 uncultured Leptolinea sp.
CGCTCGGTCGACCAGGTGACGCCTCCGTCATCCGAAAAGAGAAAGCCGTATCCCCGCGCCGCTTCGTCCGCCCAAAAGAGATAGACGCGGCCGAACGGCGTCTGGTACCCGATCGCGGAGACTTCCCCTCCGCCTTTGACCATCGCGGGCGCGACCGGCGCCGACCACGTCTGGCCGCGGTCACGGCTCACACTGACCGCCACATCGCAGACTCCGCTGTGCGGCGCCACATGCCCCACGCCCTGCACCGCCAGCCACGAGCCGTCCCGCAACACCATGCAGAAAGGCCTGCCCCGCGCCCGCCGGAAGGGCAGCGGCACACCGCCGCCGAGCCGCCGCGCGTCCGCATGCGGCACCGGCCGCGGCGCGGCCGCGGCGTCCGGCGCATGACAGAGGAACTGCTCCGGGGCCAGGACGCTGTCGGACACGCGCCAGCAGTCCAGCCAGCCCGAGAACGAGTTGGAGAAGGAGGGACGCCCCCCCAACAGCAGATCGCGCCACCCGTGGGAACGGTCGGGCGGGGCGGGGTTGGCCACGCTCCCCTGCGACACGCCGTCCAGAAACAACTCCCACACCCCCACCCCGTTCCGGAGGGGATCATAGGTCAGCGCCAGATGGCACCAGTTCGTGCGCGCCGCCACATCGGCATTCACAAAGAATTGCTCGAACTGCAACCGTCCGCCCTGCGTCACGTCACTCACATGCAGATGAAAACGCGTCGCCGCGCCGTCGGGCCGCAGCGAGAGTGACCAGCCGTTGGAATCATCGCGCGCGCCGACCACCTGCCAGAAGCGTTCGGCCGGATTCGCGGATTTGCGGAACCATCCCTCGACCGTGAAGCGGTTGGTGAGATCGCAACGCAGGCCCAAATCCGGCGCGACCAGCAGACTGCGCCGTCCGAGCGCGCCATCGAGCCGGACGCTCCCGGTGTTCGCGCGCGCCGGACGGCTCCTGCGCCACAAACCGGGCTCAACCGGGAGGCGGTCGCACACCTGCTCCGGCGCGGCCGATATGCCGCCGTGCCGCCCCGGCGCGGCGCCGTGCCAACCCCGGTACTCGTCGCCTGGCTGCGCTGCCTGAAGTGCCTGGATGACGGGAACAACATCCAGCCCGAAGCCATCCGGCGCTTCCTAGAGTCACTCCGCCCGCAGGCGCTGTATATCCTCATACAGGCCTGGCGCGGTTCCATGGAATTCAACGAGCTGCGCATGCTGCGCGGACTCGAATTTGAAGGTACGTGGACGAATGACCCGGCCGATACCCGCGAGCGGGTGATCGAACTAATTAATTCCATTGCCGGCGACGATTGGATGGACCTCTCCGAATTCGTCAACGCCGCCAAACAAAAAGACCCCGATTTCCAGCGTTCCGGCGGTGAATATGATTCATGGTTCATCCGTGAAGGACGCACCGGCGAGTACCTGAAAGGGTTCGAAAGCTGGGACAGGGTGGAAGGCGCTCTGCTGCGCTTCTACATCACCGGCCTGCTGTACTGGCTGGGTCTGGTGGAGCTCACCCGCCCCACTCCGGGGATCGTCCGCTTCCGCCTGTCACCCTGGTGGCCGGCGATAAACGGCGATATGGAGATCATCGAAGCCAAAGACAACAGCACACCGCTGCAGATCAACCGCTCCGGTGAGATCCTCGCGCCGCCCCGTTTCAACCTGGCCACGCGCTACCAGATCGCCCGCTTTGCCCAGCCTGTAGAATATCAAGGCAAAGGTTACCTGTACCGTATTTCCGCCTCAGGCCTGGCTGTTGCCCAGGAACAGGGGCTGACACCTTCCATGCTGGAGCGCATGCTGCACAAATTCTCCCGCGGCGCCATTCCGCCCAATGTGCGCAACGCCCTGCACAACTGGGAACAGACCGGTGCGCAGGTACGCATCGGCGCGGTGACTTTGCTGCGCGTCAGTGACCCGGAAGTCATCCGCCGCCTGAAAGGTGGACAAGCCGCCCGCTTCCTTGGTGAAACCTATGGTTCCGCCGCCGTTGAGATCAAACCCGGCGCGGAAGAAAAAGTCCGCCAGATACTGGCAGAGATGGGATTTATCCTTTAGAACGAAAAGAACCGGCAATGCCGGTTCTTTTTTTGCTTATTTGAATAATCTGGCCGAGCGGGTGACGGTGAAACCGGCGGCCGCCAGTATGGTAACCGCGGAGAGTACCGGTAATACCCAGATCAGGGAAACCCTGCCGAGATAATCCGCCCATTGCAACATGAACTGGGCCCGCGCCCGCAACGGCTCGGGCATGAATACAAAACTGGCGAGGAAGATAGCCACGGAAAAGCTACCCAGCAGGCTGACGGCGAAATCCGTCCATTTCAGGTGAAATTCGGGGACGGCAGCCGAAGCCCGCACCTGTTTCATGATGCCGGCATACAACCCGGCCGGCGGTTTGACCAGCGGCGCGGAACGGAACGCGGAAACGATCTCGTCATCCATATCCCACAGCGGTTCTTCGTTCATATTGCCCATTCTAGCACCCTATCCTGTACAGATAATGATTGTTTTAACAGCGCCCTGGCACGGAACAGGCCGGTTTTTACCGTGCCCAACGGCAGATTCATCACGCTGGCGATCTCATCATACGCCAGGTCCTGCTGGAACCGTAGCATCACCATCAGCCGGTAACTGGACGGCAGTTCATCCACGGCCTTTTGCAATATGGCTTTGT
>CAYOKC010000053.1:2689-5299 GCA_964404415.1 uncultured Leptolinea sp.
ATACCACGGCCCGAGACTCCGGCCCATTAAACTCTTCGGATTTCCAGTCGTCATCATCATCCATGGTTGTTGCTGCCGCTTCGCGTTTTAACATCGGTCGCCGGTTGTAGCACTGGTTGATCACAATTCGGTACAACCAGGTACGAAACTGCGCTTCCTCCCGGAAACCCGGCAGCGCCTGCCACACCTTCAGGAAGGCTTCCTGAGTGGCATCCTGTGCTTCCTCAGGGCTTCCCAGGGCACGTAAAGCCAGATTGTAGGCAAATGTCTGATGCGTCATAACAAGCTCTCCAAAAGCCTGCGTGTCGCCATTTTTCGCCTTTTTAACCAGTTGGCGTTCATCCTGCTGCATTGAAAAAACGATCTCCTGTAAAACTTAGACCGGCTGCCGCCGGAAAAAGTTTCAATTTATTCCACTCAGATTCCCGGAATATTTTTTCCTGTAGGTTATACCGATGGTAGTTTAAATTGTACAGTCTTTATGATGAAATTTATGCCAACCAGGCATTTCCTGAAACTTTTTCACGGCTCGCCCTGTCATACCTTTCAGAAAATAACACCTCAGGAGGTTTCAATGCGGAAAAACAAAATATGGATCATCCTCCTCGGGCTTGCCATGGCAGGGCTGTGCGGTTTGATGATCCTCGTCGTTTTATTCAGTTTCAGGGGCTTTGGGGCGCCCGATTTCCGGACGTGGCATCTGAGTCTGGATATGCATGGTCAAACCGCGTCATCGGATGAGACCAAAACATTTACGATTTCAACACCAGGAAATCTGGTCATTAATAATCCCTACGGATTTGTCACCATAAAAGGGACTACCGGCAACGAGGTAAAGATCCGCATCCAGAAAGACGCCCATGGATTCTCAAAGCAAAATGCCGAAGAGAACTTGAAAAAGATGATTGTCAATATCGAACAGGATGGAAACACGATCAACGTAAATGTCCCTGAACCCTCCGGGATCGTGGTCAATTATCCCTTCGTAGATTTTACGGTTGAGGTTCCGGAAGATACCGCCATTTCGGTTGACAATAAAATGGGGGACCTGAATGTGAAAGATATAGCCAGCGACCTTCTCTTACACTCAAGTTTTGGCAGCGTTGACGTATCTGACGTAAAGAATGGAAGCGTAACCGTCACCAGCAAAGCCGGATCGATAAAAGTCCAGCAGGTGACCAGCGATGAGCACCCGGTTGAATTGTCGTCTGATTTCGGGAATATCGATCTTATAGATGCCCGTAGCAGCCGGGTTGATGTTTCATCCAATAACGGCGAGGTCAGCTTCACCCGGGTGGAATCCAACGGTCCGATCAGCCTGACGAATGAATTTGGTGAGATCACCCTTCGGGAAACCTGGGGGGAATCACTGGATATCGTTTCAAAAAATGGCAGCGTGAATCTGAAGGAAACCCGGATAAACAATTTTATATCGGTTCAAAATGATTTCGGTGACATTAATCTCGATAATGTTTTCCCAAAGACATTGGACTTGCAAAACAAGAATGGCAGCATTGTCCTTGAACAGGCAAGCGGTATCATTACAGCCAGCACCGATTTTGGCAGTATCGAGATCAAAAACGGTCAGGATTGCGGGCTCAACCTGTCATCACGGAACGGATCCATTTCGTATGAAGGCAGCCTGGGTGCCGGCCCGCATGTATTGACCTCCGATTTTGGCAGCATCAGCCTGAAACTCCCCTCTGATTCGGCATTGACGGTTGACCTGAAAACGGAATTCGGGGAGATCAATAACATGTTTGAAATTACCACGGATGGGAAAGTAAAAGAACACCACCAGACAGGCATGATCAACGGCGGCGGCGCCATCCTCAATATTGATGTCAACAATGGCAGCATCAACCTTGAAAAAACAGATAACCTAAGGAGTGATCACAATGATTGATAACGGACCCTATGTCATTATTTGCGCTGGAGCCATCCTCTCGCTGCTGCTCTTTTTTGGATTCATCGTTCTCATGCGTTATATCAATTACAAAGAGAACCTGATGCTGGCAGAAAAAGGGCTTGCGCGCCCGGCGCCGGAAAAGAAACGGGGAAAAGGACTTTTGATCTGGGGCATCCTGGTAACGGCCACCGGCCTGGCCCTGTGCCTGGGGCTTTATCCGCTTGGCATGATGGGCAACGGTATGTCCTTCCCGTTCGGCCTTGGCCCGTGGATGATCGCCGGGTTCCTGCCGCTGTTCGTGGGAATCGGCCTTGTGCTTGTGTACATCATCACCGGCAATGAAGAGGGAAGGTCCGCCGAAACGTCCACCCCACAGGAATCGATCCCGGCCGGTGATGTTGAGACCGCAGCCAGGGTTTCGGCGGAAGAACCGGCTGAAAAGAAAGAGTAACCCGGTACCGGCTATTCCAGTTGAAGTAACAATACATAGCGCGGCATGCCACTCAGGCAGCCGCGCTTTTTTTCCGGCATTTGTATTCAAGGTTGTCTGCTTTGTATAATTGAACCGGGTTTATTGGTACGCGTTAACAGTTTCTGCGATTTTTTCTCCCGTATAGAAAAGGAGTGACTTATGAAACGCATAACCGCGATACTGGCCAGCCTCATCATGCTTCTGGGTACCTGCGCGGCTGTTATGCCGC
>CAYOKC010000053.1:5309-10974 GCA_964404415.1 uncultured Leptolinea sp.
ACGGCAGCAGGTCAACACGGCTCCCCCGGCTGAACCGGTGCGGCTGATCTTCATTCACCATTCCACGGGGGAAAACTGGCTGAACGACGAAAATGGCGGCCTGGCTCGCGCGCTCCAACAAAACAACTACTTCCCCAGTGACACCAATTATGGCTGGGGTCCGGGTGGCATTGGCGACCGCACGGACATCCCCAACTGGGTGGAATGGTTCCGGGGTGACAACACCCCGGCAGTGATGCAGGCGGTATTTACCGAGGGGGAAGTCCATTCGCCATACGAACGCACGTTGACAGACCCCGGCGGCAAGAACCAGATCATCCTGTTCAAATCGTGCTTCCCCAACTCCGCTCTCGAGGGCAGCCCGAATGATCCGCCCACTCCCGGAACGGACCTGAATATGGGGAACGCGAAGTATGTCTACAACGAGATCCTGCAATATTTCAAAACCCGGCCGGATAAACTCTTTGTTGTGATCACCGCCCCGCCGTTGACGGACGGCACGCTGGCCAATAACGCGCGCGCTTTCAACGAGTGGCTGGTCAATGATTGGCTGCGGGAGAATAACTACACGCAGCCAAATGTGGCTGTTTTTGATTTCTACAACATCCTCACCGGACCCAACAACCATCACCGGTTTAATAACGGCGCCATTGAGCATGTTACCAACGACAAACGCAACACCGAATATTACCCGTCAGAAGATGACCACCCCAACAGCCAGGGCAACCGGAAAGCCACGCAGGAATTCCTGCCCATGCTCAACATCTTCTACAACCGGTGGAAGGCAGCCGGGCCGGTAGAGTCAGTCTCACAACCCCCGGCTCCCGCTACCATTGCGGAACCGGCCGGACAAAACGAGCCGGCCCCGCCAGCCGCGCCAGCCGGGGCGGCATCCGGCGTGCTGTATGACTTCGAATCCGACCAGCCCGTGTGGGACGCCAATGTGGACGAAGCGGCGCAGTCCACCGCGCTGGATTGCCAGAACACCAATACCCTGGCATCCGGTGGCAGCCAGAGCATGCAGATCACGTTCACTGTAGCCGCCAACAGTTGGGCGACCTGTTCCAACTTCTTCCACGCCCCACGTGACCTCAGTCAATCGGATGGCATCCAATTCAACCTGTATGTAAAAGAACCGGGGACAACCCTGCACTTTGATGTATTCACCGGACCAGATGGGGAACGCGCCACCAACGCCCGCGAAATACCGTTGCCCGCCGCAGGCAAATGGGTGACCATCCAGACCCGTTGGGCAGACCTGAAACGCGTGGAATGGGAAGCCAATGGTGGTACGGTATTCAGCCACCCGGAACAGATCACCGGCTTCGCGTTCGGTTTCCCGGCGGGCGACGCGGTAAACAAGGGGCTGATCTATATTGACGACATCCAAACCTTCAAAGCCAGCCAGGCGGTGAATCCACCGCCGCAGGCTGAAGTCAAACCGGCGGCCGCCAATCCACCGGCACCGGAAGAGCCGAATCAGACAACAAAACGCAATCCCCTGCTGCCATTCTGCGGGTCTGCACTTCCGGCGCTGCTGGGCGGATCGTTATCACTGCTGCGGTTACTCGGGGGCTAAAATTAATCCGGCATCCCCGGTTTCACCTATAATGAATCTATTCTTACTATCCCATTTATGAGGTGGCATGTATGGCAAACCGATTGAACTGGATCCAGGAAGAAATTGACTCGTTGCAGCAGGCAGGCCTTTACAACCGCATCCGCACCATTGGCAGCCCTCAGGGCGCCTGGCTGGTGGTGGACGGCAAGAAATCCCTCAACTTTTGTTCCAACAATTACCTCGGCTTCGCCAACCATCCGCGGCTGTTGAAAGCCGCGCAGGCCGCCATTGATAAATACGGCGTGGGACCGGCCGCCGTACGTACCATCGCCGGAACCATGGACCTTCACCTGGAACTGGAAAAGCGCATGGCCGCCTTCAAAAAAGTGGATGCCGCCATCACCTTCCAGTCCGGGTTCTGCGCCAACCTGGCCACCATCCCCGCGCTGGTGGGCAAGGAAGATGTGATCTTCTCGGATGAACTCAACCACGCCAGCATCATTGACGGCGCGCGCCTCTCCGGCGCGAAGATCATCCGCTTCGCGCATGCCGACCCGGCGTCTCTGGAGCAGGTGATCAAAGAAGCCGCCGGAACATACCGCCGGGCGTTGATCGTCACCGACGGCGTGTTCAGCATGGACGGCGATATCGCCCCGCTGGACAAGATCTATGAGATCGCGGAAAAACACGACATCCTGCTGATGGTCGATGATGCCCACGGTGAGGGGGTGCTGGGCACAGGCGGCCGCGGCATTGTGGATCACTTCCACCTGCACGGCAAGGTCGATATTGAAGTTGGCACCATGTCCAAGGCGTTTGGCGTGATGGGCGGCGTGGTGGCCGGCAAGCCGGTGATCGTCGACTGGCTGCGGCAGCGCGGCCGTCCGTTCCTCTTCTCGTCCGCCGTCACCCCGCCGGATGCCGCGGCCTGTATTGCCGCCGTGGATGTGCTGGAAGAATCCACCGAACTTGTGGACCGCCTGTGGGAAAACGCGCGTTACTTCAAGGGCGAGATGAAGACCCTGGGCTTCGATACCGGAGTCAGCACCACGCCGATCACCCCTATCATGCTGGGTGAAGCCCCGCTGGCGCAGCAATTCAGCCGCCGCCTGTTTGAAATCGGCGTGTTCGCCATGCCGCTGGGCTTCCCCACCGTGCCAAAGGGCAAGGCGCGCATCCGCGTGATGATCTCCGCCGCCCATACCCGCAACGACCTGGATAAGGGATTGGAGGCTTTCGCCGTTGTCGGCCGGGAACTGGGCGTGATTCACTGATCCATATATAAATTCATAAAGACACCCTGGGTTGTCCCCCCGGGTGTCTTATTTTGATCTGGTATAGAATTAATCCAAATCCACAGGGTGGTATGTGACGGTTTCGGTTTCTTTGATGGGTCAATGACTGCGCGATTGTCCCGCCGGAACGAAAAGGAGATGCTTTGAAAAAGGGACTCTTTGTTTGTATATCATTTTTGTTCCTGTTATCTATATGGATTCCCGTGAATGCCAACGCGGCGGAAGACCTGTCATCCGCGGATATCACGCCTACACCGTTAAATACTCCGATGGTACACGATCAAGGTGCTGATGGAAATCTCAACGAACAGACCGAATGGGGCTTTGGTCCCATTCGGTCTGTTGCTTTTTCAGCGACCGGAAAGTACTTTGTTGTTGCCACTCGATATGGGTATGCCGTGTATAAAAATGAAAAAATGGATCATATGTATGAGTGGGTAAAAATAACTCCGCCCTTTGAAGAATTTGAAGGAGTGTCATTTGCATCAAATGATAGTGAAGTTTGCTTTGAGGGGGCAGATAATTTTTACAGATGCTTTGAAATTGATTCAGGCAAAGAAATTACTTTGAGTGATGGACCTACTATTACACGGATGAAAATGCTTGAAGGAGGTAATGATATCGAACTGTTCTCCAATAATCGGAAGTTTATTTACAAAGGGAAAAGTAAATATATTGAAAGCCCTGATGGTGGAACAACAACTGAACAAACAACGATTGAAGAAGTATTTGATGCTGCAACTGATAAAAAAAAGTTTGACCTTGGAGCAGGTCCTCAGTATTTGCAATATGAGGACCGAACGACGCCTGAAGGGTGTGACCTACGTTCTTTTTCAATGTGCGGGAATGCATATTCTCCTCTACCCTGGGCTCCAGAATACGCTTCTTTCTCAGAAAACGATAAATATCTTGGGGTTTTGTATGATCCCTCCGGAATTTATTCAAGTGGGAGATACCGGATTTTAAAAATTTTCAACACACTAAACGGACGATTACTTAAATCATTTGGTAGTGTTTCCGAGCCGGTAGTTGATTTCGCCTTTGATCCAAAATCAGAACGGCTCTTGATTGGGATGTTTGACGGAAGTGTTCAGCTCTGGAATATAAATGGTTGGAAAAATTTGTGGAAATCGAAAGATTTCACACAACTGTCCGTTAATTACCAGACAACAACCGATGGGAAATTCCTTGTTTATGAGGGAGTTTTAGGTGACCTTGAAGTACGTGACATATCAAATGGAAAAGTAATTGGTAACTTTGAAAGTTCCGCTTTTGCCCTGTCGCCTATTCGTAATCTCCTGGCAATAGGTAAGAATAACGGGGTAATCCAGATAATTGACCTTGAAACTCAAAAGAAGATTCTGGAATTTTCCGGACACAGAAAAAAAGTTCAGTCTCTAAAGTTTTCACCAGACGAAAAAAAGCTGGTTTCTTCAGGGGAAGATTGTAATGTTTACAGTTGGGATATAAAAACCGGATCATTATTGCATAGCTATGGGAACACCTATGTTGATCCCTATGAAATGGGGGAAAAATATGAATCGCGAGTTTTCATCAAAGATTTTGTTTTCCTGGACGATTCAGAAAAACTATTTGGATTTGGTAGTTGGGGCACTGTTTTAATCTGGGACGAATCATCAGGGAAATTGAACTATCACGTATCCGCGCGGCCCCTTGATTTCTACCATGGGATGATGACTGTCAATCCACATTTCCCTGAAGGTTTTACCGTGGATGAGAAATCGAAGAAATTTAGTATCGGGGATTCAATCTATGATCTGAACACGGGAGAACCGATCGAAGAAAAACAAGAGTTGAAATCACCCGGTACGTATGACAGTATAAACTGCACAACGTTTGGACCAATCTCCAAAGATGGCAAAACTCTTTTTACGATGGGGAAAAAAGGTTTGGATAGAAATATCTGTGTAATCGATGTGGAAACCGGGAAGTTGAAATCCACATTTTCAATTTTCGAACCAAAGGTGGATAGCATCACAGAGATCGGTTTACCTTTTTTATCCACTGATGGCGCGACCCTTTTCGTTCCCACCTCTGACGGCGTAACCTTCATATTCAAAGTACCCGATTGATTTCCGGGATATATGGCCATTCCGGATGAATTCCCCGTATAATCGCGGAATAATCTTTCCCTTCTGTCAGGAATCATCCCATGGCCACCAAACAACAGCAATACGTGATCTCCATCATGTCGCGCGACCGCGTCGGCATTGTGCATGATGTTTCCCAATCCATCTGTGACCTTAAAGGCAACATCGCCGATATCCGCCAAAGTGTGCTGTGCGGATACTTTACTATGATCCTGCTGGCATCATTCCCGGCGGATGTCACCCAGCGTGACGTGGAACGCAAACTGGCCGAGGTGGACGCCCGCAGCGAGACTGCCATCGACGTGGCCGTAAAGAAAGTGGATATCGCCCATCATGTCAACGGCAAGTCCATCCCTGATAACGCGTACGTGCTCACCGCCACCGGACCGGATCGGGTGGGCTTTGTAGCCACAGTGACGTCGTTCTGCGCGGACAATAACATCAATATCCTTGACCTCTCCACTACAAGCGCGCACGGCGAGTATGTGATGATCCTGATCACCGACCTGAGCAAATGCCCCTCGATTGATCAGGTGCGCGGCGGCCTTCAGGAGTTCTCAAAAGAAAAAGGGCTGCGCATTGTGCTGCAGCATTACAACATCTTCCGGGCTGTCAACGAGATCAACCTGCCGATCCATTAGGCATCCCTGTACAGGACACTTCCCATGATCCAATCTGATGAAATTCTAAATACCGTT
>CAYOKC010000053.1:10984-23113 GCA_964404415.1 uncultured Leptolinea sp.
ATGATCCAGAAGCAAAACCTGGATGTGCGCGCTGTCACCCTGGGCATCAGCCTGCTGGACTGCCACCGCGAGGATGCCGCCGGCACCTGCAAAGCGATCAAAGAAAAGATCGAGCGCCACGCCGCCAACCTGGTTTCCACCTGCGAAGCAATCAGCAGCGAATACGCCATCCCGGTGGTCAACAAACGCATCGCCGTCACCCCCATCTCGCATGTGGGCGCCGGGTTTGACTCCGCCGCTTTCGTGGATATGGCCGTCGCGCTGGACGAAGCCGCCGCGACGGTGGGCGTGGACATCCTCGGCGGATTTTCCGCCGATGTATCCAACGGTTTCACACCCTGGGACAGAGAATTTATCCAGGCCATCCCTGAAGCCCTGTGCCGCACGAAAAAGGTGTGTTCGTCCGTGAATGTGGGAACAACCCGCGGCGGCATCAACATGGATGCCATCGTACTTCTCGGGCAGACGGTCAAAGACCTGGCGGAGAAAACCGCAGACCAGGGCGGGTTTGGCGCGGCCAAATTTGTGGCTTTCACCAACCAGCCGGGCGACAACCCCTTCATGGCCGGCGCCGTCCACGGGCTGGGCCAGCATGAAGTGATGATCAATGTGGGTGTCTCCGGTCCCGGCGTCATCGCCCGCGCGCTGGAGTTGAAGATCGCCCAATCAGGCGCGGAAAACCTCGGGTTGCACGACCTGGCCGACGAGATCAAACGCACCGCCTTCCGCGTCACCCGCAGCGGCGAATTGATCGGCCGCCAGGTGGCCAAAGCCATGGGATTGCCGTTTGGTGTGGTTGACCTCTCACTCGCGCCCACCCCGAATATCGGTGACAGCGTGGGTGAGATCATGCAGATACTGGGCGTTGATGCCATTGGCGCGCCGGGTTCCACGGCGATCATCGCCATGCTGAATGACGCCGTGAAGAAAGGCGGCACCTTCGCCAGCCAGAGCGTTGGCGGCCTGAGCGGCGCCTTCATTCCGGTATGCGAAGACCGCGCCCTGGCTGAAGCCGTACGCGATGGCAGCCTGGTGTTGGAGAAATTGGAAGCCATGACCTGCGTTTGCTCGGTAGGGCTGGATATGATCGCCATCCCCGGCTCGGTGGACGCCGCCACGATCTCGGCCATCATGGCGGATGAAATGGCCATTGGCATGATCAACAACAAAACCAC
The DNA here is from genome assembly GCA_964404415.1 of uncultured Leptolinea sp. Classification (GTDB taxonomy): domain Bacteria; phylum Chloroflexota; class Anaerolineae; order Anaerolineales; family Anaerolineaceae; genus Leptolinea. The sequence continues at coordinate 12,160 of CAYOKC010000053.1, forward strand.
CGCGGTGCGCGTCATTCCGGTGCCAGGCAAGGAAGCCGGTGAGATGGTCTCCTTCGGCGGCCTGTTTGGCGAAAGCGTCATCGCGCCGGTACGCAACACCGGCAAGTCGTCGCGCTTTGTGCAGTTTGGCGGCAAGATCCCCGCGCCAATCCACAGCCTGCGCAACTGATCCTTTTATCCCCCAACGAAAGAATCCCCACCCTTATCAAAAAGAGGGGATTTTTAATTTCAATTCCAACGTGTGAAAAAGGGACACCGGGCCTGTACAGTATCAGGTGAACCAGACTCGGAGCATGATAATATAGAAGCCGCGTAACCGGTTCACAACCGGAGTGTTCAGCTAAATATGTCTTTATCCGTATTTGAAGGGTAGTTTATGTCAATTTCAGAGGCAGTAACCTATTTTCTCAGTTTCAAGTCATATGTTGTCTTACCGGTGATCATCTTTATTCTGGCACTGGTTTTCCGCATGAAACCCGTGGACGCGCTTAAGTCGTCCCTGCTGATCGGAATCGGTTTCATCGGCATTTTCATGAGTTTCAATTACTTCGTTTCCATTGTCGATCCTGTCGTGCAGGCGCTGATCGCGCGGTCCGGGTTGAATATGGGCGTTCTGGATACCGGATGGCCGCCGCTGGCCGCGGTCACATGGTCGTTCAGTCTGACGCCCCTTTTTCTGTTGATCTTTATGGTCATCAATATCCTGATGCTTATCCTGCGGTGGACAAAAACCGTGGATATTGACATCTGGAATTACTGGCATGTTTTGTTTGCCGCCATTCTGGTATACGGGGTGACATCCAGCGTGCCATTGACATTGATCAGCGGAATCATTGCGTTCATCATTACGTTAAAGCTGTCCGATTGGACCGCGCCGGCGATCAACCGTGTTTCCGGGATGAACGGAATTTGCATCCCGCACCTCTCCGCCATCACCCACTACCCCATCGCGTTAGCTATAAATTCGTTGTTTGACCGCATCCCAGGGTTCAACAAACTCGAAGCTGACCCGGAAAAATTGAAATCCGCCATTGGGATCTTTGCTGAACCCATGTTCCTTGGATTGATCATTGGGGCCGGGCTGGGAATTGGCGCAGGGTATGACGTAAAGCAAACCTCTGAACTGGCCTTCGGTTTCTCTGCCGTGGTCTACATCCTCCCCCGCATGAGCGGCATCCTCGGTTCGGCGCTGGTACCCGTTTCTGAAGCCATGAAAGAATTCATCCGCAAATATTTGCCGGGTATGGGGACAACGTATATCGGGTTGGATGTGGCCGTACTTTTCAGCATGCCGTCGGCGGTGGTGACAGCGATTCTGTTGATGCCTGTTTCCATCGTTCTGGCATTTATTCTGCCGGGAGTACGTTTTATCCCGCTGGGTGACCTGACCAACCTGCTGGTTCCCATGTCGATCATCTGCGTGGCTACCCGCGGCAATGTCATCCGGGCGTTCATCATCGGTGTTCCGGTTGTCATCGCCAACCTGTATATCGCCACGGCATTGTCACCTTTGCTCACCAACCTCACGGCTGCCGCTCCCTCCAAAGTTGTGGAGTATCAGGGCGCCCTTACCAGCTTCCTTGACGGCGGCCAGATATTCCGCGCCTGGTGGATGGGATTGTTTACCCTGAACCCGGTCAGCCTGTCCCTGATACCGGTGGTCGCGGTTTTACTGTATGTCACCTGGAGACAATCAAAAATAGACAGAAAGTCTGAAGCATAAATACAGTCCACAGCAAGGTAACCAGCTATACGGCAATCCCTGCATGAGAGACATAAAAATCCGGTTCACTCTGTTGTTTGTGAACCGGATTTTTATTTATGTTACTCTTTGAACGGATCGAAATTTGGATTGGTGCCATTCCACACGCATGCCGGCCGGTCATCGTCACAGCATGCTTCCGCATGTGAACAGCGGTGAACGCGCACCCGTGGCGGTTGATCCGGCAAATGATCGGCCGGGAAAACACTTTCGGCTTCCAACGCCACCTCACAACCGGCATGTTCGCAATACCGTAATTTTTCCGCTATCCAGGTTTGTTTCGCCATTTGTCCTCCAACCGGTCAACCGGAAGTTTAATCAAAATTGTAATGTTTCACGGGGTTGAATCAAACCCTGTGTATGAACTTTACCTAATTGGTTGTCAGGCCAATAAAATAGAGATTTTCGTCAACCGGGCTGACGGGTCGGGTTCTTTTGTTGGCCCCACCAGATACCATTCCACCCGCGCCTTCCACAAATTGAAGAGGTTCTCCTCCTGACATTGAAACTTCAGCCGGTGTTCATCGGCCCATTTCATCATATAAAAGGTGGAAGACGGCAACCCCGAATAGTCCCCGGCGTGGAGCAGCGATAAATACCGGCCGGCGGGTAATATGTCTTCCACAAAACCGGCTTCCTTCGCGCCCTTAGCGGCTGCCGGGACTCCGATCTGCATTTCAACCAGGCCATTCTTGTGAAATTCGAAATACCGGAAGAACGATGCCCCGGAAGGGGCCAGGCCTTGCATGGCAAGCCAGGCGTATAAACGCCCAAAACCAGCCGCCGAGTCAGCGATGCGGGTCATCGGAACGGTAGCCGGTAAACCGATATACGGTACCGGTTCATTGGTTTCTATGAAAGGCGCGGTTGTTGTCACTGGAAACCGCCTTGAAGACTTAATGGGATCTATTTCACAATTGATATTGTACATAGTTTATCAATAATAGTGTATTGGTTATCAAAAAAAGAGGAGCCTGAAAATCAGGCTCCAGTTAATTTCATATAAGATCAGACTCTATTCATCATCCAGGTTATTAAATTCCGCGTCGACCACATCCGGTTTGGGTGCCTCAGGAGCGGCTGAAGCGTCAGGTTGACCCGGTTCACCCGGCAGAATGACATGCTTCAATCGCGCCAAATGCTCTTCCACGACTTCATCCGGGCACAGATCGACAAACAGGTACGTGGTCAGCCAGATCACCAGGGCATCGTCAATTGGACCGATGGCAAGATCGGGATATACAAAAAAATAGATCAGAGAAGCTACGGGAATGGCTTTCAACAGAACGCTCACCCGCCGGTCGCTCATTAACTTCGCGATTAATTTGATACGCAGCCCCACTTCAGGCAGGAAGCCGCTTTTATAGGGGGTGATACCTCTACCGGAATTATTTTGCATGACCATTCTCCTCTATCATTATTATCATATACGAAAATGGGTTCATTTGGTTTTAGCGCCAAACATGGCTTTCCGTCTGCGGTTGATATACGGCGCGAGCATCCGTCTTAAATAGTATTTGAATTGGATGATCGAGAACCACGATCCGCCTTCACGACGGTGGACGCGCAGCATCTCTGGCCAACAGCGGTCATCGGCGGCGATAGTCTTGCCGTCATCATGCAGACGGAAATTCGCCCAGAATTTTCCGGGGCAGTAGACCATGGGCGCGAGTTTGGTCAGCCGTACCCACAGGTCATAATCCATGGCAAAAAAGAATGACGGGTCCAGAGGACCGACCTTCTGCCACAATTCTTTCAGCAAAAAAGTGGTCTGCTGGGGGACATGCACGTACCCGCGCAGCAGGCGGGAGCGGTCAGTCTGCGCCGCCGGGAAGTTGCCGATCACCTCATCATCCGCGTTGATGAAATGCGCGTCACTGTATACCAATCCCACATCCGGATGGTTCATCAGGAACTCGACGGCTTCACGCACCGCGCCGGGATTGTAGGTATCATCTGAATTCAACCATGCCAGTATGTGACCATGAGCCAGCCCGAAGCCTTTATTGATGGCATCCGTCTGCCCTTTATCCGGCTCACTGATCCATTGGGCAAGGAGATCCTCATATTGCTTGATGATCTCCAGGCTGCCATCCGTTGATCCGCCGTCAATAATGATGTATTCGATATTCGGGTAATCCTGTCCGATCACCGATTTGATGGTCCGTTCCAGGTATTTTGCCTGGTTAAATGACGGGGTGACAATAGTCACCAGGGGGAGGGCGCATTCGAATTTCATTTCAGGGGGTTCCGTAAATCAAACAGGATATATCCGTCCCCTTCACTAAAAACCGGATAGTTGGTTATCAACTCATTTTTCAGGTCGGGCTGGGCGTCAAACTGTGAGAACATGGTCACGAGGAAGTAATCCATGCCCGAGGTCTTATCCTTGAAGTAGCTTTCGAAATCGGTTGGAGCCGTGCCCGCCATATTGAACAACCGTAGATCGCCGCTATCCGGCCAGTAACCGGCAATGCCGCGCCAACCGTAATACATCAGGCGGTTGCCGTATTCGCTGGTAAGCGCGATGACCTTGCCGTCCGCGGGGATGGCTTCGCCGATCTTCTTCCAGGCTACAGGTTCGTTGGCGTAGTTGCTGGCTACCAGCACGGACCGGCTGACATACAGGCAGTAGGCGGAAGAAAGCACCAGCACACCGGCCGCGGCTCCACGCCACAGGGCATGCTGTGAGCTCAGTCCACGGAAGACCATCTCGGCTACCGGGGTCAGCGACAGGCCGATCAGAGGAATGACCATGAGGTGATAATACTCATGCGTCACCATCTGGTACGGGAAGAGCAGGCCATAAAAGAAATACCCAACCCAGCCGGCTGCCAGCACCGCTTTGAATTCCCGTTTGGCCAGGGCAATGCCGAACATCGCGAGCAGGATATTGGTTAACGAGAACTGGTTGTGCAGCATCACCAGCCAATCGGCATAGAAATTTGATTCCAGTACAAGGTGTGAGAGCGCCACCGTCCAGAACGAGAAAAAATCGGACGAGCGGCTGCCGAGGTTGAAGAGATAGAAGATGACGGACGGAACGGCAGCCAGAACAACCGCCGCGTAGAACTTGATATCCTTAAATCGTGCCTTCCAACCGCCTTTTGTCAGAATGACCGCCCCCCAGATTAACGCGAGCGGGAAGACCGTCACCATTTTCACCAGCACGGTCATGCCGGCCAGCAATCCGGCCGTCACGGCATGCGGCCAGCGGCTGGTATCCATCCAGCGCAATAGCGCTCCAATGGCCAGCAGCAACCACATGACCATCCAGGGATCGGGCTGGAACGAGCGGCTGGCGATGATCGAGAACGGCAAATACAAGTAGAAGGCCAACCCGGCCAGGCTGGCAAAATAACCGGTGTACCGCCGCGCGATCCGGAACAGCATCAGGCCGCCCACGCACCAGAATAGCGCGTTGAGGATTCGTGAAACCCACCAGATCTCCTGCCCGGCAGCGAGATAGACAACACCCGTCAGGGCTTCCAGAATGGGCGGTTCGTACACTTCCAGTGAGTTGCCCATGGTTGCGGCTTTGTCACGCAATAAAGGATCAGCCGACGGGTTCCACTGGTAATAGAATGATCGTGCCAGAATGGAAGAACGCAACTGCCTGGTGGGGTGAAAATCCAGCGGTGGATCGGTAAGGTCAAAGACACGTATGCCAAAACCCAGCAGCACTACCAGCGCCAGCAATGCCATTTGAAAACTCCGTCTGCCATACCAGGGGGTTGTCATTTGACCTCCACGGTTGGCAGCGGATGTTTCAAGTCATAGATGATGTAATCATCCGTTTTTTCCAGCACAGGGAAGGCTGAGTTGATCAGGTCCTTAAATTCCGCCTGGGCATCAAATTCATTGAAGGCGGTGACCAGGAAATAATCCTTACCTTCCACCTGTTCCTTGAATAAATTCGCCCGGTCAAATTCCTGGCCGGCCAATTCGCGCACCATGAAGTCGCCGGAGTTCATCCAGTTGGTGGGCGTCAGCCAGCCCCAGTATTCCAGCCGGTAGCCGTAATCCTGGGTAATGGCCAGAACATTCGATTCGTGCCCCAGCTTGTCACCCAACTTTTGCCACAGGGCGGGTTCGCTCCGGAAATCATTGCGTTTCAGGGCTACACGTGTATCCCAGGCTTTCAATCCCACCCAGAACACCAGCAGGCCAATGATGGCCGCGGAATACAGCCAGCGTGGACCGTCAAGCCGGCTGATCAGCGCGGAGACTACTGCCCCCACCCCGATAGCCACCACGGGGATCAACGGTTCCTGATAGTAGTCATGCGTCATCGCGTGGTATGGCAGGGCAAAACTGAACGCCACATACCCGGCAAACAGTCCGAACATCATCCAGCGCCCGGCCGGTTTCTGCATCAGGAACACCCCGGCGAGTGACGCAATGAACCATTCAAAACCCACCACGCTGCTGATCTCGCCATTCCAGCGCAGGTACCATACCGGGTCGATCCACAGGTTCGGGAAGAAGCGCAGGCTGAACTGCCCGGCCATCTCCCCGCTGATTTTTAATCCATAAAAAGTGAAAGCGGCCAAGGGAAGTGCCGCCAGCACCACCGCTACATAGAAGGGGATATTCTTCACGACTTTCTTGATACCCCATGCCGAAAGCAGCAGCCCGACCCAGGCGCCGGCCACAAAGAATCCCGCCACCGATTTGACCAGCACCGCCAGCCCGGCCAGCAGGCCGCTGATGATGGCCCTCTTCCACCCGGGACGGTCAGACCAGCGCCACGCCGCCCAGACCGCCCATAGAATGGCGGAAACCATCAACGGGTCGGGCTGGAAAGCCCGGCTGGCCTGCGCCCCATACGGAAGGATCAGGTAGAACGCCAGGGCGAATACCGCCCCGTTATGGTCAATCAGTCCACGCGCCAGCCAATACAGGGGCAGCGCGCCCAGCATCCAGAAGAGGATCGACATTACCCGCGGGATGCGCAGGTCGTCCGTTCCGGCCAGTTGGTAGCCGAAGGCGGTCAACCCTTCCATGATGGGCGGTTCGATCAATCCTTCCAGCTTCCACTGTTCCAGTGACATGGTCTTTTGCCATTCCGGAATATCGGAACGGGTCTGGTAATACATACCGCGTGCCATCAGCATGGAATGCATCTGGCGCGTGGAGTGAAAGTCCAGCGGCAGGTCGTCCAGATCATAAAACCGGATGACCAACGCCAGGATCACGATAATGGAAATGGCCGTCCATCGCAGCCAGCGGGATGTATTGAACAACCGTAGTGAATCAGAAGGATTATTTTGCGTCATCAGATGGCTCATTGGTATCAACCCCGGTAAACAGGTTCTGTTTGCGGCGGTCGAGATATTTCTGTTTAAATTTTTCCACATTGAATACCAGGCTGACAGCCGCGTAAACCATGCGCCGCCATTCCGTCAACGCGATAGGCGGGTATTGGAAAAGGCTGCGGATGTACGCGCGGAGCGCCTTCCCCGGCTCACCGCCATCCAGAAGATAGCGCGCATTCATGCGGTTGGCGCCCGCCCATATCTTGCGGCGGTTCTTTTTATACAGGCCCGCCAGCGCGGGCTGGTAGGGCATCCAGGCTGCCAGTTGATAGGCTTCCTGGCCGAAACCGCGCGCCAGCGCCACATTCTTGGCTCCAGGATGCATGCGGGCAGAGGCGTAGAGTTCCGCCACGTGGATCATTCTTCCGTACTGGGCTACCCTCAGCCACAGGTGATGATCAAGCAGGAACCGGTAGGAAAGGTCCAGGTGACCGGCTTTTTGCAGCGCGGACCGGCGCATAAAAACCCCGGGCTGCCCGATGATATTGAAAACCATCAGGTCTTTGAGTTGCCAGTCACCATAGGCCATGATATTGAAGGGCTGTCCGTTCTCATCTATGGAGACGACATCACCATAGACCAGGCACGCGTCCGGGTTTGTTTCCAGTATATTAACAGCGGCTTCGATCACCCCTGGCTGGTACAGATCGTCTGAGTTTAACCAGGCGATGTAGTCACCGGTGGCGCGGGCGAAGCCTTTATTGATAGCTTCCGCCTGCCCCATGTCCGTTTCGGAAACCCACCAGTCAATGCGGTCCGCGTATTTCTCGATGATCTCTTTACTGCCATCTGTTGAACCGCCGTCCACCACAAAGTACTCGATGTTCGGGTAACCCTGATCCAGCACAGACTGGATGGTCTGCTCCAGAAAAGCCGCCTGATTGTATGACGGTGTGACAATGGTTACCCGGGGTTGGTCGGCCATATCAGTCCTTGAACAGGCTGGTGAAATCCACTTTGGGGTAGATGGTCAGTTTGCCGCCAACAGTCGCGTCCAATATCTCGCGCCCGGCGGCTTTATACGCTTCACGCGCGCGCAGGTAGCCCAGTTCAGAGCCATCCAGGTCGGGCAATTGCCAGCGGAAACCCTTTCCGAAATAGTTCCCGGCAAAATGGTTGGGGTCGTCACCCTGGCTGACCACCGTGGTGTTCGGTTTGCCCTGCGTGGCAAAGCTGTGGTCCACACCGATCAAGATGACCTGTGAAAAACCCATGTAGAAGGCGATCTGCATAGCCACGTAGGTGACGGTCGAACTCTCCCACAGCCGTCCCCGGATATCTTCCGCGAATTTCGGGCCGGTATAGGTGGAGAACAGATAGAAAAGGTCTTTGCGGGGGTTAACCCATTGACGGCCGCGCCAGGAAATAAAGGTGGGGATATCCAGCGCCTGCAGATCGGCGGCGCACTGTTCCACTACCAGATCGTTAATAGAGACGAAATAGGAGGTCTTGAAGCCCAGTTCCGGGAACATCAGGTAGAACCGGTTCATACCAAAGGTGTATTCATCCTTCAGGCAGGAAAGGTCCATCTGTTTGAGGCTGGGGCCGTTACCGATGATGAAACAGCGCTTGCCCTTATGGATATCCTTGAGCGCACCCAGCCGTTCGACGGTTTCGCGGCGGCGGTTGTCAAATGTGGCGGAAGGCCACTGCTGCCAGCGCACCACCGCATCCCGTGTATCGCGGAGCGCGTACAGCACGGGTTTGGGCAGCGCCTGTTTGATTGTTTCGCGAAAGGTTGTCATTCAGTGCTCAACCGTGCGGTGGCGCCGCCATCTACCAGCAATGCCTGGCCGGTGATAAAGGATGACTGGGTGTTATCTGCCATAAAGTAGATGGCATGGGCAATTTCATGCGGCTGCCCGATGCGTCCGTTGACGGTCTTGCGGGCCAGATTGTCGAGGCGTTCCTGCAATGAGCCGCCAGCCGCGTGTCCGCGGTTCATCCCGTCGCGCAGCATGGGGGTATCCACCGCGCCGGGCAGAATGGCGTTGACGCGCACATTGTCAGCGGCAAATTCGATGGCCATGGCACGGGTTAATGATAGCAATCCGCCCTTGCTCGCCGCGTAGGCGGAAACGCCCACAGAGGTCGCCACGGCATGCACGCTGGAGACGTTGACAATGGCGCCGCCGCCGGCTGCCCGCAGCAGCGGGATGGCCAGCTTGGTACCCAGGAACACGGATCGCAGGTTGGAAGCCATCACCAGGTCCCATTCCTCTACTGTGTGCTCCATGAGGGGTTTGTTCACCTGGTAGGCGGCGTTGTTGACCACGGCATCCAGCGATGGCTTGAATTCCTTGGCGTTGCCATAAATGACATCCATGGCTTTGGGGTCAGAGATATCCGCCCGGATGAACAGGCCGTTGACCGGGAACCCCGGGCCGAAATCCGATTTATCAACGCCAATCACGGTCCAGCCGGAATCGGTGAATAATTTTACAGATGCCCGACCGATTCCTCCGGCGGCTCCGGTGATCAATACAGTTCGTGAATTTTCTGTCATGTGATTTTTCCCTTTGAAGAACCAGTGAGATCTACTTCAACGAGTCCGCCATGACCTTTTCGAGGTCATCATGCGGGATTTCAAGGTCGACGAACAGATTATGGATGGTATTGCGGTGTACCCGCTCCCAGGCCGCCGGGCTGGCATTGGAATTGTGTGCCGAGAGCAGGATATTGTCAAATTTCAGCAGGGGCGAATCCTTGGGCAATGGTTCGACCTCAAACACATCGAATCCGGCGCCGCCCAACAGGCCGGATTTCAAGCCGTCAACCAGGGCAGATTCTTCCACCAATGGACCGCGGGCGGTGTTAATCAATATGGCGCCCGGTTTGACGGATTCCATGGTGTGGTGATTGATGATATGGAAACTGGTCGGGTTCAGGTCGCAGTTCAGTGATATGAAATCCACGCGGCCAAGCAGGTCTTCCAGCGAGGTCATTTCAACGCCGTTCTCAATGATGAAATCCGGCGCGATGGGAACAATATCGTTTCCCAGTATCTTCATGCCAAAGGCGCGCGCCCGGCGGATGACCGCCTTGCCAATGTTCCCAACCCCGATCACACCCAGTGTGCATTCGCTGAGCGAACGTCCGAGGTATTTTGACCACAAACCGCCCTTCACGTCGCGGTTCATCCACGGGATGCCGCGGGCGAAGCTGAGCATCAGCCCCATAACGGTATCGGATACCGGGAGTGTAAACGCGTTGGGGGTGTTGCGCACGGTGACACCCACGCTTTCGGCGTAAGGCTTATCGATCGAGTCAATACCGGTACCCCACTTGGAGATTACCTTAAGGCGCGGCAGGCAGGCATCGATGGCTTTCGGGGTGAAACGGTCGTCGCCGCAGATCACGCCGTCAAACTGGCCGGCGTATTTCAGGATCTCTTCTTCGGACAACCGTTCGTTCACGTCCGCCACAATGGTTTTGCAACCATAGTGCTGGATGATCGTGGTGAACCGGTTGATGGACGGCATCATATAGGGAGCGGATATAAGAACTGTCGGAGTGTTCATAAGGCTGAAAAGATTATACCTTTGAGAGGATGGATGGATTCAAACAGGATGCGTTGAAAATTCGAGGGATCAGCGCGCCTGCAGCATTAATTCCGCAATGCGGAAGTCAAGTTCGTTGTCAATATCCCAGGATTCTATGCTATCGAGCGGGAACATGTACGCACGGTCACCGATGCGGGTACGCCGCTTCTCAATGGTCTCACGCGTGAAGATATAGATGCAGGAATTTTCCTGCCATACCGGAGGTAGATCCTGGGTTTGCAGCAGGATATTCGGGTTGTGGTTGATCGCCCGGCCAAGCTGGTCATACAGCCGGGCCTGTACTTTTGACACTGAGAAGAGGCTATCATAAG
>CAYOKC010000054.1:0-6525 GCA_964404415.1 uncultured Leptolinea sp.
TTCTATGGAAAAACGGTTGTTTTTCCAATCAAAGTGTTGCTGCTCCCAGTACAACCGGGCAGCCAGTGTTAATAGGCTGAATACCAGGATCGCACCGGTCCATTCAGCCGACCGTGTTGACCCGTTATAAAAAATAATTACACCAAAGATCACAGCCGCGGCAAGCAGCCCCTGCCAGGGGTTGTCGCGCCGGGAATATCCATACCCTGTGAAATATCCGATCAACCAGAAGAAATATCCACAGAAAAATGTGAAAAGCATTGAATCCTGGATAACCCGACCCACAAAAACCTGTGTCACAGCCTGGTTCATACGGATTAAAAATTCGGCCAGACGGTCAACCGGTCCGCCGGTGCTGGTTGTCGCGATTATGAATATACCCGGGGGGACGACAACTGTCAGCAAGAAAAATACCGCGCCCACCTGCGCGCCGGAAAGCCGCGTTTTACCGAGTCCCAATCCGGCTAGCACAGATATGATGGCCAGTATTTCAACAAGAAAAAGGCCCTTTGACCATCCTGTGCTGCGCAGCATCGCGGCCGGCAGCCAGATACACAGTAGGATCAACAAAATGGACAATACGTCCAACGGTTTCGGTTTTATCAGCATGGATTGAGTGTACAATTGAAAAAATCTATCGTGAAAATGGCGGGCATACAATCCAATGATACCCTTAGATTCACAAATCAACATTGCTATTCAATCATTTCTGGGGGATAACGCGTTCTCAAGGATGTCAATGGACCTGGTAAGCCTGGTGGGTTCCGTTGCCATACTGACATTGCTGGTGGCAGTGGTCTACTGGTGCATCGATACCCGGTTGGGGATACGCCTTGGGATCGCATTTCTAATTTCAAATAACATCTACAGCATTCTTAAATTGGCGTTTCATTCTCCCCGGCCATATTGGATTGACCCTAACGTCAAAGCGTGGGCATCTGAGGCTTCTTTCGGATTTCCGTCAGGTCATTCCCTGATGGCAGTATCAATCTGGGGCATTCTAGGATTAAACACCCGCAAATCGCGTTGGATAGCCGCGTCAATCCTGATGATCTTTATCACAGGTATTTCACGCATGTACCTGGGGGTTCATTTTCTTTCAGACGTTCTCGCCGGATGGTTTCTGGGATTCGTTTTACTTGGTTTGATTTTTGCGCTGGAAAAACCGGTATCTCATTGGATATCCAGGGAAAAACCATCACGTGTTTTTCTGGCAGCCGCGTTCATCGGTCTCTTTTTTATTGCCCTGGGTTACTACTTTTACGCGAAGTTGATACCCTGGCAATTCCCCGGAGATTGGCTGCCAGATTACAGGTCGACGATTCATCCGGTAATGCTTCGCGATGTTATTGACAGCGCCGGGATTTTTGCCGGTTTTGTCGCAGGCGCTTGCTGGTTGGCTGCCATGCCGGGCATCATGGGAACATTCAGCGCGAAAGGAAGTTGGAAGCAACTAACCTGGCGATGCGTAGGCGGAATTGCCGGTATACTATTTCTATACGGCAGTCTGGGGATGATAATCCCCCATGATGAGACAGTCACTGTGTGGATTTTGCGATTCTTCCGCTCCAGTCTTGCCGGATTCTGGATAAGTGGCCTAGCGCCATTCATTTTCATTAAAACCGGCCTGGCCGGGACAAGTAATCGCTGACTGGTACCAGGGGAAACTATTTCTAAGATCAGGAGAATTTAATATGCGAAAAATCTTCAGCTTCATGCTTGGCGCGTTCACAGGTGGTTTACTTGGAGCAGCTGCCGCTCTTCTGTTGACACCGGTTACTGGTGACCAGTTGCGTATCGAGGCTTCCAGCCGGATACAGCGCCTGCAAAAAGAACTGACCGACGCGAGAGATCAAAAGCGCGCCGAGCTGGAGAGTCAACTCCAGGCCCTGCGCGCTCCGAAAGCGTAAACAACTACTTTTTTATTTTGTTAAGCTGAATTGATATACAGCCTTCTGACGTGAATTACGCGTGGTTCCGCTTACGACCAGCACCGCGCCTTTTGAATCTGTAATTGAAACCGGCTGACTGGCTTTGTTGCTTTCATCCAAAGTTAAATATGTTACCCTGGACGGTGATCCATACTGGATCAATGAAACACGGTAGGTCTGCGGAAGCATATTCTGGATGCGCACAAAGCCAGCCGGTTCCCATCCACCATTGTCAATCTCAAAATCGGTCTGGTAATCAATCGCGGAAATAGACAGGTCATCCAGCATCAGTCCTTCGCCATTTACCGCGGCATCTGTAATATATTCAAACCGGAGCGTGACCTTCTTTCCGGAAAGGAAAGAGAGGTCAACCGATTCTTTCACCCAACCGCCACTCACATCGTTCCAACCGCATCCATAACTGTTACCGGACTTATTTTCAGATGTGCATGACGCGGTGGGAATTATCGTCCAGGTTTCGCCGTTATCTTCACTGTATTGAAGGTACGCAAAATCGTAATCTGTTTCCAGATCGTACCAGATCCAGTAATCCAGTTTTATCGGTGATTTAGCGGAAGAGAAATCAAAGTCACGGGTTAGGGTCATGTCAGATTCATCACCCTTATTTGACCAGAAAGCGTATTTTCCGGAATGAGGGTCTTCAGCCAGAACACCGGTTTCGAGCACTCCCTGGAAATTCAACGTGTAATCGCCTTTGCATTTCAAACCGATATAATCGATGCCATATTGTGAAACATCACGCTTTATCTCTTCCGTGGAACAATCTGAAATCGTTTCAGTGATCTCCGGTTTTGGGGAGTCGGGATAGTTGTGGTATGTGAAACGTCCGTCACCGGCTTTGCTGTCCTTCAGGAACATACCCACAGCCCAATCGCCAAACACGTCATCCGCGGAGATCATTTCTCCGGTTGTTTTGTCTTTCGCGTCTACATCAATCAATACTTTATCGATAGCAGCCATTCCATTTTCGGGTTCAGCTACCAACGCTTTCGTGGCGTCTTCACCAAACCGGTCAAGGAAATACGCCAGGAACAGGAACGATTCACCATAATGGGGCGTAGTCTGGTTCGGATCATTCGGCCAATCCGTTAATTGCCGGTCAGTATTCATGACAAATAATTCGTCAAAGCCGCCTATGCTGAATTCATTGAGAAACTCTGCCAGAACAGAAAAGCCTTCGTTCATCCAGGTATCTTCATTCCGGTCACGATACCAGTGGATCATGTGCTGGAATTCGTGCGCCAGAGTCCCATAATCTTCTTCACCGAAGTTAAGATTATCAGCGCTCATAAAGAATGATTCGTGCCCGTTTGAATCCGGACGGGCTAACGGGTGGATAGAATCAATGGAAGAAAACAGGCCGGCGATATTATCGCCAAGTCCGCGGCAATAGATGATGTACAGGTGGTTGTCACCATCCACGCCCGGTTTCCACTCAGATCCAAAAAATTCACGGTCTGTGGGGTATATCTGGTTTTCGAACAGGTCACCCAGTTTCTTTACCCGGTCTTTATCGTATTTAACGCCGTCCTCGATCCAGAAATAGGCGTGTTCTGTTTCATAGGCCAGTCTGGTCATTACTTTGAAGTTTTCATTTGTGTCGGTATCAAGCGCGTTAAATTCTTTCAAATCGCCGACATTAAAATCCGCAGGTTTGGTATCAAGAGTTTCGGGGATATCTTTAATGCCTTTCAGGCGCATCGCCAGTTCACGCAGGTCATTAATAGGGACCAGCGAGTTATTCAATGTGTTTTGAGTTTCCACGGCACCCGGATCAACTTCTTCCCCGGCCGGCGGAACGTCTATTGCCAGGGAATTTGTCTGCAAGGATTCTTCCGTTGGATAACTCGTGGAAAAAAACTCTTCCCAGTTGATGTTTTCGGATTCCAGAACCTTATAGGTCGCGTAACCGCCTATAAGGCAGCAACAGCAGATTAATGTGAGTACAACACCAATAATGGTCCAAATCTTACTGTTATCCATGTGTCCTCCAGTTGGCGCATCATTTATCGGTGGAACCGGCAAACAAACCTGAAGCCAGTACCAATCCGGCAGAAATCCAGAAATAGGGCATAGCAAATGAATCGATACTAAATCCCTCAAAAATTATACCGGTGATAATGAAGATACCCCAGTATCCTGCCATTTTCAATATATGTGACTTCATCCTGTTCAAGGTTACAGCCCTCTTTAAAACAGAGGTTAACCAGGCAGCAAAAAAAGCAAAGCCGACAATACCGGTTTCAGCCAGCAGACGCACCCACAGATTTTTGCTGTTCGGCAGGTCGGACGCGCGATACAACAACTGACGAACTTCGATCAGGTTCATTCCATAAGGTGGAATTGTGTCGGCGAACCAGCGGCCCGAATTGCCCAACCCGACCCCAAACAGCGGGAATTTATTGAATACTTCCCATCCGGCCTGCCAGTAGACAACCCGTTCACCAAATTGAAGCGCGTTGGCATACCGGTTCAGGTTATTCAACTGCCAGAATTGCGGGGTGAACAGGTCTGACATACGCGGGTCAACCCGGCTCATTCCAAAGGCAGCCGCGATTGCGATCGCGACATAGATCAACACCAAAATCAGAGATATTCCTGCCGTGGAAAGTGCCGTCAAACGAGCGGGGAAGTTAAAGCGCCGCCGGATCCAACGGATCAACCGCATATTCCCTCTAATAACCAGCAATGCCGCCATGCAAAAGAAGGTTATCCAGCCCACCCGGGAAAGGGTAAGGATCAACGTCAGCACACCCAGAGCCAGAAGTACCATCTCGACTGTTATTCTCTTGAAGAACCGGAATTGAAAAATGGAAAATCCGGTGACTGCCGCCGAGAGCCACATGGGCAGGTAGAGCAGATTTAACATGTGCGCCAGCCAGGAAGGCTCCAACGCGAAACCCGCCGCGCGTTGACGGTAAAGCGGCCCCAAAGAAAGGAGATCCTGGAAATCGCGCATCCAATCTGGATAACGTTTGAAAATGAACCAGGCTCCGGATTGCATCATGGACCATACGATCATGATTATGCCGCCGATGTAGATCCAGATCATCGTTCTGCGGAATTCATCGATTGAAGAAACCCGTGAGAACGTCAGGAACAAATACCCGATCCCCACCAGAAGCGTGATAAACGCGGATAAGGAAGGCCGGATAATCCCGGCGTCTTTTAATGAAGGAATGAATAGAAACCCGGAAAGTGCCAGAGAAAGCAGGCAAACGATAACAAATCCGATTAACGGTAAGGTTTCGTCCGGTAATGGGCCTTTGCGGATAAGGTAAGGGAGTAGCCACACAACCGCCAGAATCCCCAGAAAAAGGACGGAAGGACTTGCTATGGTATTGATATGCAGCAGATCCCTGACCGCCGGCATACTGGTGACGGGCAAGACGAGCAATAATACAGCCCAAAGAACGTCAACGGATGTGTTATATAACCGGTGAAGGCCGCGCATTGAGTTCTTCACATCTCGTGCGTGAATAAAAGATACAGGCTCACAGCCAGCAGACCGGCCAAACTGCCGGCAAAAACCAGCGTTCCCAGGGAATGCTGTGAAGGGCTTTCAGGTTTGACAGTTTCCTGCGCGATTGCGTAATTCAAGCCGGCAAATATCCCCCGGGATTCCCGCAACCAGTGTTGCAGGTCCTGGCCGGCATTTTCCATCTCCGTCTGTAGTTGCTTCCGGTCAGATGCCCGGCACAATGGCTGTGCCGCCAGACCGGATGTACTTTGCTGGTAACAGGTTTCCAGTGACAGAATGTACCGGGAAAGCCCATCTGCCTTAACCGCCGCCAACGAAGCTTTCTCGAATTCAGCCAGAGATACCTGCCCCCATAAATCCGCTAATTGAGTTGCCTTATCGGGATCTTCGGCATGGACTTTCAAGAGCCATTGATTAAACCTGCGCTCTGCCGTGAAATTGTCCTGAATAGTTAAACCGGTTGTGTCAATTCCTGTGGAGGAAGCCTTTGATCTGACTGTTTCGAGCACGTCTGTCGATTTGATCAAGTCGCCGGCAATTTCAAGTGCCTGATCTTCTTCGATATCGGTCAATAACCCGGTTCTCGCGTAATCTATAACAAATGAGAATGTAACAGTTGACTCATAAACCGGTTTTATCAGAGTCGTCGCGAACCATCCAAGCAGTCCGCCAACAACTATGCCTATGACAAAGAGTTTCCAACCATGCGTCAGATGTAACAGAAGATCCGGCAGGTTGAATGTGTTTCGTTTTGTTTTCGAGTTTCCCATTCAACAGGTCATTTCGAGAGGACAAAATTATAGATAACCAGCGCCTTCTTGCAATCAATATAGGTATCAAACACATACCGCATTGAAAGTTCGTTGCCCTGCAAGTCAAAAAGCTGGATCATCATAGAATCAGTAGTGTTCACAGGTCCGGTTGGTAATTCTATTTCGTACCCGTTCTCGCCATATTCAGGGGCGGCGCCGGTGTATCCAACTTCATCAATCGGTTTATCTTTGGCGATACCGGATACAACGACCACTACATCCGGTTGCGGCACTCCATCAGGACCAAAGACCTGCCCTGCCACACCGCTCCAACTGCACA
>CAYOKC010000054.1:6535-7202 GCA_964404415.1 uncultured Leptolinea sp.
GATATACGAGAACGGTGATTTGACATTCCGGAAAATTTGGATGTGTAAAATTCTTGATGTATTTTGGGGAACCAGCCTGCGCCTTATATAACCAGTCACCGGTTTGCGTTAGATACAATGTGGGTGTCGGCAATTCCGGGATTGGCGTCAGAGAAACCGGATCACCGGAAGCCGGGTTGACATCTTCAGGCACCGGGGTATCTTCAACCGGGGTCTGAGTCCTTGTTGCGACAGGGGTTTTCGTTTTCTCCGCTTCAGTGGTTGGCGTATAAGTTTCAGTCTGGGTTGGGTCCGCAGGAACATCGCCCTCGGTAGTTGGCGTAAAGGGTTCTGTTATCGTCGGAGGGATCGTTTCACTGGGCGTCAGGTCATAAGGCGAAATCGGCTCACCCACCGGGCAGGCATCATCTGTTTGATTCTCGGCGCAGATGGTTGCCTGAACACATTCCACGCAAATGGTGGGTGTTGTCTGAAACAATTCTGACGGAGATGTGATCACACATGCCGGGATGAGAATAAGAAGACCTGCAAGCAGGAGAACTTTCTTTACCATGAATGACCTCGGGAAAAATTTATGGATTAAATGATTTTACCCTTAAATGTAATCCGTATTTTAATACCCCGTGAACAGCCTGATAATCTAAAACATATTGGCATTTCATGTCAA
>CAYOKC010000054.1:7212-14850 GCA_964404415.1 uncultured Leptolinea sp.
ACTGGCAAAGACATTGCTACACTTAAGCGATCATGGTAGTCGATTTACCTGACGGGTATATAAATTTATACAGACAATCAGCAGGAGTATATTGTGAAAAGTAGTTCGACATCAAATTTCCGGCAATCCCGATTTTTTACAATGCTTTTTATCCTGTCGATCTCGGCGGTCATCGCGACAAACCTGTATAACATCGCCATTTTCAAGTGGACTCCTGATGCGGCCAGCCAGCTTTTCCAATCACTTATTGACCACTCGGCTGAAGCCCCCATGCGGTACCGGATATTGGTTCCTTATATTATCCAAACCATTGGTTCAATAATTCCAGGGAATCCGAAGGATAATTTTCTTTTTAGTTATTTTCTGTATTATCAAATCAGCATCGCCTTCACTCTATTCGTTCTCTATGAATTTCTGCGGTTCTGGTATTCACGTAAACTCGCCTTTACCGGTCTGTTGATCACGGCTGTCAGCCTGCTGGCTGCCTATGGTGACGGCTACTTTCAGCCGTGGTCGATTCTGGAAATTGGTTTATTTACATTGGGATTGATGGCTATTTACAAGGACAAATCCGCGTTGCTGGCAGTCATCATCCTGATATCCTCGCTAAATCGCGAGACCGGAATTTTGCTTTGCCTGGCCTACCTTCTCGTCCACATGTCACCACGCCGACCTTTATTGACAGGAAGGTACATTTTGTGGGGGTTGGGATATTTAGCCATCTGGGCTGTGGTTTTCATCGGGTTACGACTCTGGTTGGGCATCGTCCCGCAGCTATCAATGGCAGAAATTATTCAGAGAAATTTGTCACTTTCAGCTTTAGTGTTTGCAGCCGTCAACCTCTTCCTGTTCCTGGGAGCGTTATGGATACTGGTATATCACGGGTATAAGACGTCACCGGATTTCATCCGAAAAGCCTGGCGGGTTGTACCTATATATTTTGTTTTCTTCCTTGTTTTTGGCATCTGGCAGGAGATCAGGTTGCTTTCAACCCTCTACCCTATTTTGGTCGCGACAATTTTAAGCCAGTGGGAAAATGTGTGAATAAGGACCTAATGACCATCCAGGATATACAATTAACCAGTTATTCAACAAGAAATCACGGCACTAACAGATACGGGGTTATTTTGTTATGAGTACAAGAGAAAAGAATGGTTTTTCAATTTCAAAGCCGATGATGGGTTTATTCTTTGTCACGCTCGCCGGATTATGCCTGCGATTGTTTTACATAACCCGTTCAGATTTTGTTTTGAACGATGGCGGCATGTTTTATACGATGATCGTCGACCTTCAGAAGAACAATTTCTCATTGCCGCTCTACGTCTCATACAATCAATCACAGATCCCCTTTGTGTATCCACCGTTATCCTTTTATCTGGTGGCAATCCTCAATGAATGGCTTCATATCGACCACATTACCATTCTCCGGTTCCTGCCTTTATTCTTCAACATCCTATCCATCCCGGCTTTCTTTTTTCTGGCATTTGAAATACTTCACGATAAAAATAAGGCGCTCCTGGCAGCGGCTTTTTATGCCATTATTCCAACTGGATATGAGTGGCTTATATCCGGCGGCGGGTTGACCCGCTCACCGGCCCAGTTGTTCTTTATCTTGTCGCTTTACTTTTATCTCGCTTTCTTAAACCGGCAGAAGAAAACTAATTTAGTCGTATCCATCCTCTGCGCGGCGTTGATGATGCTTCATCACCTTGAATATGGCGTGTTGACGGGCATCAGCATTGCCCTATTCTCCATACATTCCATGCGATTGAAAACTTTCGTGAAAACCGCACTGATCTATGCGGCCGGAGTCGCGTTATTAACATCGCCCTACTGGGTGACGGTTCTCGCACGCGGCGGTTTCTCCCCCATGATGTCCGCCTTCTCATCCGGCGAGTTCAACCCGGTTACATCCATCGCGCGCCTGTTGAGCATGTCATTTACAGATGAGACGCTGGTGAATTACGTCAATGTGCTGGCGATCATTGGTCTGTTTTATTGCCTGTTTTCCGGCAAACTCCGGCTGGTAATCTGGTTCCTTTTGATCATGTTCTTTAGTCCCCGGAGCGTCAACCGTCCCCTGATCTTTCCTGTGACCATTTTCGCCTCGCTCACCGTGTTCTCCCTGATCCTGCCTGAATTAAACCGATTGTGGGATGAAAAAAAGATAAGCAAATTCTGTCCATCGTATGGGTCTATCTTCATCGCGTTTTCTGTTCTATATCCCTTCTTTCTCGGGTTTCTTTCACCATCCGGAGGAAATTCTGCGCTTGTATCCTTAACGAAACCCGAGCGCGAAGCCATGCAGTGGGTTAAGGATAATACTCCGGAGGATAGTCAATTTATTATTCTGGATTCCGCAAACACATGGGGAGCGGACCGATCGAATGAATGGTTCCCGGTTTTATCAGAGAGGAAAAGCCTGACCACCGTTCAGGGTACAGAATGGCTGCCGGATGGTCAGTTTGAGAAGAATAAAAACCAATACAATGAATTAAAGAGCTGTGCTAATAAGGGGACAGCCTGTCTCGGATCCCGGGCAGGGCAATATATGATGGATTATTCCCATGTTTATTTAACCAGATCGGATTGCGCGTCCAACAGTGGATATTGTTTACTCCCTCTGGAAATGTCACTGCGGGAATCACCCGATTACACAAACATATTTGAAAATGACGCGGTACTTGTTTTCAAGAAGTTGGGTGAGTAAGCCGTGAAGAGAAGAAATGAAACCGGGATGGTGAACAAAGGATATTTCCCCCGATTGGTAAATCTTGGAATATCTGTATTTATCATCGGGTTATTGTTATATGTTTATGGCATTAATACAATTTTTGTCGGCACCACGCTGGGCGAATTGCATGATTTTGGCTCCTTTATCGCAGCCGGCCGATTGGCACAGGCAGGTGATAATCCCTATTCTTCTAACTCTCCGTTGGTTTTCAATGTAACATTCAAAGGGATTTCACTATCTGGAGACGCGCCCAACCTAAATCCACCTATTTCTGTGGTCATATTCAAACAAATCGCGAACATTGATCCGTTCATATCGATTACTACCTGGCGAATCATATCTGTTTTGTTGTTTGCCGCGTCTGTCGTTATACTTCAGCGTACTTTCAGGAAAACCGGTTTTCCGGCAGTACTGCGAATTGCCTGGGCAATAGCGTTAGCCGGATTCTGGCACACGGTTCAACTGGGGCAGCTTTATTGTCTCTTACTGTTACTGGCAGTTTTAACATATGTTTTCTTGAAGAAGAGTAAAGATATTCCAGCGGGAATAATGCTGGGTTTGTTGATCGCTTTAAAACCGAATTTCATCTTCTGGGCAATCGCGCTTCTGGCAGCCCGGCGCTGGAAAGTTTTCCTGTCAGCCGGATTTACCGGACTGCTTATCAGCCTGACACCGGTTATTACGAATGGGTTTAACATCTACGCGCAGTGGCTGGAAGCCAGCCAACTTTTCACACCGGTATTGCTGCTCTTCCCGGGGAATAATTCTTTTCAGGGTCTAACAGCCCGCATCGGCCAACCTCAGGTTGGAATTATTCTTGGTGTGTTACTCAGCCTGGCTGTTTTGTGGCATATCTATAAACACAGACCGGTTGACGCTGCCATCAACGCGTTAGGAGTCGCATTATCATTATTGATCTCCCCCATTGCATGGACAGGATATACCCTGCTCTTGTTGCCGGTCTTCTTTGAATTAAGAAAGTGGAACTGGAAATATTACCTGAGCGCTGTGATCTTCGCGGTCCCGGTCGTGCATGTGTTGGACAACTTCAAAACTTCAATAGCCGGATTTACCCTGTTTGGCTGGTTTTACGGTTGGGGATTGCTGGTTTTGCTTGGCGCGATCGTCTTTTCTCCTAGTACCTTAAAAGGCAAGAAAGAGGAAAGCACCAGTAACAGCCAGACAAATTGATCCACCTCGCAGAGAAAACTATACGAGATATTCGCCCACAGAACATAGATGAATATCAGGGCCGGGGGTAAAAGATCCAGATCATGGTGTTGAATAAACAATTTGACATTTTTGATCCCCACACGCCCAAAGAAGTACAGGAATAGCCCCAATCCGATCAATCCTGTATTCAATAAAATATCTATGAAACCATTGTCACCGAAGAACACTTCATACGCCCAATAGTGCCTGGTCTGGATCAACACCCGATAATAATCCTGGTTCCATATCGCTCCAAAGCCATAACCGAATAATGGTCTGACAGGCCACAAGTTGACCAGCATGTCTTCCCAGATCGGAGTCCGCCCTGTGAGAGTGGATGAGCGTTGGAGTAACCTGAAGATAAGATCCAGATTCAGGAGCAATCCCAGAGCAAGTACCGCGAACACTCCCAAAATTATTAAATAATGTCGTCGGTTGAGGTTCTCGCGATATCGCAGCCACAATAAAGCCAGAACCAGATGCGCGTTCAAGACAAAGAATATGATAATTCCTGTAGCTGACCAACTGCCGAACACCAGCACTGAAGATGTAATTAACAGCACCAGACTGACTGAAACACGTCGCCATTTCTTCCAGTTTATTACCAGGTCATACAGGTATAGTGTGCTGAAAAAAGCCATCAGGCTTCCCATGTGATTACGGTGCCAGAATATTCCACGCCATGCCCCATTGAAAACCACATTGTTTAACCGGGAATAGTCAGGCAGAGTAATTAAAAGCGCAACACTCAGGATGATGGAAACCGCGCCAAAACAGTAAATAATTGACAGAATCTTTTTATATGGAAACCGGATGACAAAATAAGAGGCGGCCAGAATGGCAAAAAGCATCAACGAAAATTCGTACAGGCTGGCGAGTTCATACGTGCTCCATAACAATGTGAACGCGCAAAAGATTACGAAGATGATCAGCGGTTTTTGGTTTTTCCAAAAACGCAAAAATTCCTGACCAAGTGAATGTAGCTTAATCTGCAAGGCGATCGCGAAAAGGATGAAAAGGGCTGTTCCAACCATCATCCAGGCAGGTTCTGAGAATTTGGTGAAATCAGGAAATTGTGACGTGAATGTGGTGGCTGTCGAGTTGACAATCAATAAGGTGCATAAGACAATCAATCCATCGAGAAAACCCGAAAGCCGCGAGATCATCCGGGCTTTTAACGCAGTAATTGGTTGCATGGTCAGTACGACCCTCTCCCGATCAGCACCGCCCAGACCGTGCGGATCAAAATTTGAATATCAAGCCAGATGGAATAATTCTGAATGTAATACAGGTCGTCTTCGGTATGCAGGTGCATGGGTTTATCACTGCGCCCGGTTATCTGCCACCATCCGGTAAGGCCGGGTGGTACGGCAAAACGTTTGCGCTGCCACGGTTGGTATTTATCCACCAGGTACGGCATTTCAGGTCTCGGACCCACAAGGCTCATTGTCCCGCCCAGAATGTTGAATAGCTGGGGGATTTCGTCCAGGCTAAAACGGCGCAAGAACCGCCCTACACTTGTGACCCGCGGGTCGTCGCGTAGCTTGTGAATAACGTTTCCATCGGCATCAGTCTGTTCCACGTGTGCCCGTAATTCTTCCGCATTCTTCACCATTGTCCTGAATTTGAACATGGAAAAAACACGGCCATTTTCCCCCACCCGCTTCTGCAAAAAGAAAACCGGCCGGCCGTCTTCCAACAGGATCGCCAGCGAGATCAACGACATTACCGGCAGAGCAATGATCAGCCCGGCCGCGCAAATGATCACGTCAAACACCCGTTTGACCATCCGCTGGTAGTTGTCAATCGCCGAGGCGCGCAGGTCCAGCATGGGGATATCGGCAAAATTCTCAATAGTCGTTTTGTACAGGGCGAGATCAAAGAAACCCAATGCCACCCAGATCTGCACCGGATCTTTTTCAAGACAATGCACGATGGAGCCGAGTTCCTGATACGCTGAATACGGCAGCGCGATGACCACGTCACTGATCTTGTGTTTTGTGACAGCTTGCTTGATCTCCGCCTTTCCGCCAAGAACCTTATCAATATCTTTGCCATCATCATCCACAAACCCGATAAAGGTTAATCCCCGGTCGTGAATGGAAATGATCTGATCACGGATACGCTGCCCCAGCGACCCGGCGCCCACCACGAGCACCCGGCGCTTCCTCGTAGGAGTCAATATCTGTGAACGGAAATAGAGGCGGAGTACCAGCCGCCAGGTGACTGTCAGAATATAGGTGAGTACGACGAAGATAATGAAAAGGGCGCGGGAGACTTCACGGAACGACAGGTACAAAATGCCGGCAGAAGAAATCGCTGCGATGAACACTGCCCCGGAATGTGCTGCCAGTTCGTCGACAACGCGCAGGAATTTTGTGCCATCGTATATGGAAAAGGAAATAAAGACAAGTAGCCACATCACCGGAAAGATGATGTAGAGCGCGGCGGGAGTCACCTGCTCTTCTGCCACTTTTTCGAACATGTCGAATTGATTCATCCAGGGACGCAACAGACTGGAGACCCAGAGACCCATAAGAACGGAGAGTCCGTCAAGGAAAATGGAGAGGAGGGCAAAATTAGTGGAGAAACGTCGGAGCATGATATGGCAGTATCCACAAAAATAGTAATGAAGTTACAACTATTCTACGCAATTTTTATAAGGTAATGGGATTTTGAGAATATGGTGCTTGAATATCCGCCAGAAGAAAAGGGGATTTCCTATAATATACCTTTTCCACAAACGTGAAGGTTCGATAATTAAACGCCCCAACCATTCTAAACCGTGATCAGTCATCCATCTGGGAGCGCGTTTGGTTTCGCCTGCGAGATAATCAAAATACGCACCTACGGGAATAATTACTTTGGTCTGTATATCGTTAAAATTCTCACTGATCCATTTTTCTTGCGCTGGCATCCCGAAACCTACAACAAGAATATCCGGATGTAGAGAATTAATCATTTGAATGACCTTTTGATTTTCTTCGCTATCTAATGTTTTGTCAAAAAAACCATGGTGAATACCAACA
Source organism: uncultured Leptolinea sp. (assembly GCA_964404415.1). Lineage (GTDB taxonomy): Bacteria > Chloroflexota > Anaerolineae > Anaerolineales > Anaerolineaceae > Leptolinea. Next base: position 14,188 of record CAYOKC010000054.1, read on the forward strand.
ATCTTCAATTCAGGAAATCGTTCAACCAGAACTCGGGCAGCTCTTTCAACGATTTCCTGCCTTGTCCCAAGGAAATAAATAGAATTCTTTTCCTTCGCGCATCTTTCTGCTAGCAGGTCAAACCAATCCGGTGGAGTAAACCGATAAAGTGTAATCCCCTTTATCAATTTAACCGCGATTTTTACTCCAAAACCATCGCAAAATGTGACTGCTGATTTATTTATACAATTTCTAAAGACTGTATTGTTGCAAGCCAAATTCATGCCGTGAATATTTACGTATGTAATGATGATTTTTGAATTTAGTTGAATTGAATAAAACACAAATTGCAGTAAATCTTGTAATGAGATGATAGAAATATTCACGCCAAGGATTTCAACTGTTTTCTTTTTCCACATCATTATGACCTGTACAAATTAAAATAATTATCAACAAAAGCTTCTAAAGTATATTTTCTTGCTTCTGCAAAACAATGACCGGACATTTCAGAGATTAATTTGGGATTCTTTATGAAAGTCATAATTGCATCGATCAAAGCATCAATCACCCCAGGGTTAAAAAGAACTCCAGTAAATCCATTCCTTACTAATTCTGGATAGGCACCTAAATTACTAGCAATTACAGGTATCCCATAAGAGAATGCTTCCGCAATGATTATGCCGA
>CAYOKC010000054.1:14860-23087 GCA_964404415.1 uncultured Leptolinea sp.
GAGCAACAAGAACCTGGTGATTAGAAAAAACCTCCTTTTTCCCTTCGCCATAGATAGCTCCTAAAAATTCTATTGCCTGTATTCCATTATATTTTTGTTTTAATTTTTCTTCCAGATTGCCCCAACCCGCGACACTAAGTGTTATTTTTTTACCCTCAGGATCAATTTGGGAAATGGCTTCACACAACAAATCTATTCCTTTTTCAATTTCCAATCTTCCGATAAAGAGAAGCTTTATTATGGTGCTTTTTCCTCTTGCTCCGTAAAGTAGAGTTTTATTATTTTCTATATCGGAATAATTTGAACCGTGGGAATTAGCGACTACTTCTCTCTTGGCGTCACGGAAAAAATCCATTTTTCGGTGAATTGACATAGTGTATTCACTGGGAGAAGTATAAATATCTACCAGGTTTGAACTCTGCCGCCGTATTGATTGGTACGGCTTCATCAGGAAATTCTGATTTCGTGCCAATTCACCGACTTTACCCATAAACAATCCCTGGGGACTTAATAATTCAAAATCATGTGTTGTATGAATAATTCTTTTTACCCCCGCAGCTCTGGCTGCATTCCAAACTGAAGGTGATAGTCCTCTAATTTTATGAGTATGGAAAACATCTGGTTTAATATCTAGACAAATTCTCTTTACTTGAAAGTAAGTTAAGGGATTCCAAGTATCAATCAATTGCCAGATCGCTTTTTCCCAGACAGGTTTTCTGTCTTTTTCCATTATCCAATAAAGATTATTCGATGGGATTTTGTAGAGTTTAATATTCTCAAATTGCTCTGCTTCTATATGTCTTCCAGCCCAGGTTGAAATAATATAAACATTATGTCCAAGTGAAGATAAGTTATGGGCTAATTCATTTACAACAATCCCAACACCCCCGGATGTTTTGGGATCGAAAAATGATGAGGCAAGTAGAATTTTCATCTATATAGTATTCTCCTCCTCCAACTTATCTAATCGGTTTTCTGCTAACCGGTAAAATTACCTAAGTTTTTTCGCTACGACATTAAACCCATAACATAATAGTTCATTCGAATTTGCGTCCTTATTATTCAATTTATCAAGAAGTAGCAATAATTCCCAGATGAGGAAATTCTCAAACAGATTTAATTGGGTTTTAGAATATTTTTCAGCAATTTGTCGCAGTCTTCGGGTTTCCTGCGCCAGATATTGGAAGTAATTACCATTAGCAGTCAATTCAAGAATTTCCATTTGATATAGCGGAAGAATATGTTCAAAATAATACCGACTAAAACCTGTTTGGTAATGAGCAGGAGCAAAGTGGGTCAAACTGCAAAAAGGGGCTGTAAGTATTAGTTTCCCACCAGGTTTCAGTAACCTGGAAAATTCTTTAATTGCTAATTCAGGATTCGGGATATGCTCCAAAACTTCAGTACATAATACGTAATCAAATGACTGATCCGGTTCGGGTATATAGATAATATCACTCTCAATATCAATTTTTTGATAATCAAAAACCTCTGTTTGCAGTCCGAGTGAATTCCCAGTCCCATCGTATTTACAATTATCTTGAGAAACATAAATTAATTGCTGACAGAATTTTCTATATTGCTGGGTTCCAGCTCCTGCGTCAAGCAACCTTTTCCCATTTGGTAAGGATTGTAATTTTCTTGATACCCATTGTTTCCGAGTTTCTTCGTTCTCAGAACCAATAGTTGGAATTAAGGATTTGAGTAACTTATTATTTTGGATTTTCATTAACCACATCTCTTTCTACCAGTTATTATTTCATCCAAACAAATCTTTCCCGAATTAGACCTGATAATCGTCTGGGGATTGATTTTAGGAAGTAGATAAACCAATTTGGGCAAATACTTTTTATTGTTCTAACTAATCGACAAAAGTCTGGTGGGAATGGTGGAAGTAAGATCCATCCAGCAGCCCGGCCAATAACATGATGTTCCAGACCATTTATGTCATCAGAATTGGAATACTTCTGCCGAAAAAGATCCCATATATGTAAATAGAATTGAATTGCCTCTGTTCGGGATTCTTTCATTTTTGAGACATCTCTGCTACTCGATAGAGAGAGTGATATAAATAATTCAAGCTGTAATTGTGAAAACTCTAGTGATGGAAATTCTTTTTTTACTGCTCTTAATGCAATTTCATTGTGGTTTTTTAACTGGATTTTGTGATACATATTTGTGATATTTGACTTATGTACACGATAATCTAACAAGGTTTGACCAATCACAAATCCTTTTGTGAATGACAACAATCTAATCCAGAGGTCATAATCTTCAACATATCTCAAATCACTATATTCCAATTTATTTTGTTCGAGGCATTCCTTCCTTATCATTACTGATGGGTGAACAAAAGGACTCTGGGTCAGGCAAAGCCACCTTACACCCACATCTGATTGAATAAATGTCTGTTTGCCCCATCTTTTTCCTTTTGAATCAATTACATTTACGGCACTACCGACTATTCCAATTTCAGGATTGTTTTTTAGAAATTCGTATTGAATTTCAAGCCTATCGAATCGGGATATATCATCGGCGTCCATTCTGGCAATAAATTCGCCCCTTGACAAATTCATGCCATTATTGAGACTTATAGAAATTCCCTTGTTTTCTTGGTTTATTATTAATATTCGGTCATCCGTAAATGAGTTCAAAATATTCAGTGAATTGTCAGTAGAGCCGTCATTAATAATAATGAATTCAAAATTTTTAAAAGATTGGTTTAAAATGCTCGTAATGGCATGAGAAAGATACTTTTCTTCATTATATACAGGCATTATTACGGATATTAAAGGTTTCTCATTCATAAGTTTTCATTAATATCGATACAGCTTCCCGGTTTTTCTTCAAAGCCCAATGAATAATTCAATCCAATCGTTCGAAAAACATCATTAAATCTGTGTATATATGTATGGTTAGTAAGTGTTTTCTCCCATCCTTTTTTTGCAATTGTCTCTCGCTCAGTTTCATGATTTAAATAATAATCAATTTTTGCTATTAATTCTTTTTCATTCCGGAAACATACTATCTCTTTGTCTTCTTCATAGTATTGTTCAATATTATTTATATAATTTGTTAGTAAAAAACCGCCGCAACCGGGAATTTCAAAATTCCGGCCTTTAATTTGAGAAGAACTTGAATAGAATGGAGATTTTTGACCGTTTAGTGAGCGGATTTTTCTCCAAATACCTTTAAAATGATTTCTATATAGGAAAAATTTATCAAAAGTAGTTAACCAATTCTGAGGTAGGACAACTGAAGAATTAGAAAAATTTAAATTAATCCGACTTTGATTAAAAAAATCAACCATTTCTGACTGAGATATTCGATCGCCTTCCCACCCACTACCTCTTGTTGTCACATCAAAATTATGGCCTCTAATTTTGTTAATCAATTTACTTCGACTTCCATGAGCCTGGCCAATGAATGAAATATCATATTTATAGTCCATAACTTTCTTTTGGTAAACGAATTGGTTACAGGCCCATTGGCTGAGAATCACATTTCGTTGATTGTTATGTAAATATTTTCCATACGCAACTTCATCAGTTGTGATCACCCAGTTGAAAAATGGCGCGAAGTATCTCGAATAATTATCATATCGCCAATGATCATCAGCAAACCAATTTATGGTTGAAAAACTCCCTGATTTTGATAGATTTTGTATTGTTTCTGGTTCCAATTCGTATTCAGTTAAAAAAGTAAAAACAATATCCGGTTGCTCTTTAAAAGCAGTTCTTTCTAATAAGGAATTCATTGCTTTCTTGCCGATTTTCTTCATTATCGATTTAAAATCGAAATAAATAATGTCATTTCCTGTTCGAAAAAAAGTTTCGAAAAAATTGAAATGTTCAAAACTAAATCCTCTTTCAACTTTTCCGTAATCAAATTTTGAGGCAACATATAAAACTTTCATTGTGGAATTATCTTCCTGATTGTTACGCCATTTTTTATCAATGCGATGTAAACCCAAATGAAGAAAAAACAAGAAAATGCAACTTGTGAATAAACCACTCCTGCAATTCCCCAATAAATGGCTCCAATGATATTCAAACCAATGCCGACGATAGCGGTGATTATTTTGGGGAAAATTAAACTTGAAGGTTTTCCCCTATTCATTGCATCCAAGGAACATACCTGCCCTGTTGCGAAAAATCCACCTGCAAGAACCATTATAGGAAATAAATCTGCGACAGATTGATATTCACTGGAAACAAGTAATCCAAAAATAACATTACGTAAAAGCCATGCGAAACCTGATATCAAAACAGTAAAACCAAATGTCAATAAAACAAGTTTCGAAACAATTCCCCTAACATGCAATAATCTGGTGTCATCTTCTCCCGAACCGACTTTTTTAAACAAGATTGGAGATATGAATTGCACGAATACATTAGTCAGAAAGACTACAGGATAAAAGCCCAATTGATAAACTACTACATACATGCCAACATCTGATAATGATCCGAATGTTTGTAATGCCCACCGATCTGATGTCATTTGAGCCCAGGTAAAAATCCCCCAGGAACTGAACGGGAGAGAGAAGCCAATCATCAGCCGATCCCAATAATTACTACTATTATCCTCGCGTTGTGTAGAAATCTTTAAGCCAGTGAATTGTTTTCTAAAGAAATAATACTGGGAAACAAGTACAAAAATTGCAGAGATAAAAAACCCTAACATAGCGAAAGTACTAGAAGGCGAAAAAACATATATAAGCAATAACGCAAATGCAAATTTCAACCATTGACCTGCACATTGGTGCCATGCAACAATTGCTCGATGACGCCCGGCATTTTGAATGCTATCCAGAATTATGTTCAAACTGGAAACTACAGTAAACAAAAAAGTGAATAGTCCTAATGTTAACCAGGACACATTTCCAATAGACAAAGAAAGAACTATGAATGTCACAAAGAAAAAAGAAAGTCCAATAATCCCATAGACGGTATTTTTCTTTACGGAATTAAAGTAAGAATGTAACTCATTGGATTCAGAAGCTACAGGGAAATACCGCGCAAATGCATTCCCCAAAGGGCCAAATATCAGTTGTTGTGAAAGTGTTAGAAATGTTAAACAAAGACCTAATTCCCCATAAATCCTGGGCGCCATTATCTTTGTCAAAAAGCTCACTCCCAAAAGGCTTCCAATAGTCGCAAGAAATTGACCGACACCAATTTGCGATAATTCGATAACCAGTTTTGGTTGTATCCGAGAGACTGCCTTTTTTATAAACATCATTCATCTACCTTTAGGCAGATTGTGGTTTTTTCTTGGCTATAAAAATTCCACAGCCATATTCGCAACCAAAGTTGTTATGTATATTGTTCTCATCAAGCTTAACATTCTTAAATAATGTTGATACATTATTGTCTGAATCAATATATGAGAATTCGAGTACCGAATAATCAGGTGTAAGTAAATCCAGGAAATATCTAACAGAAAACACCCGATGGGCATTAAATTCAATTCTCTGGGGACCAATGGGAACTGAAACATATAATAATCCGTTTGGTTTAAGAATTTTCGTTATGTTTCTTAATCCCTTAATATATCCATCGTAATCAATCGGATCTCCATAGCGGCCCAACCCTAAGTGTTCAATTGTATGCAAACATGAAAGTGAATCGCAATAACTGTGTAGATATGCAGGTAAATCTTCAACAATGTCAGCCAATTGAAAAGAAACATTTTCAATTTCGATTGGTAACGGTCGAATATCCAGAACTTCGACTTCTCGGAATGCCGCGAGTATGGAAATAAAACCGTCAATTCTTGAACCAATATCTAAATGTTTTTGGGGGTTAGCTAAAAAAATTTTCCTTGCTACATAAGAATCCTGATAGAAGTAATGTCCACTAATTTCTCCACTATTTTGTGATCGATCATTTAGACAAGGAAAGGAATTCCCCCAAATAAAAATGTTGGGATGGCGGTTTTTATTCTTTCGAAACCTATGATAATCCTCTACGAATAAAGGTAAAGCAGTCAAGAAAACTTTCGTCTGTACTAAATTTATCCCCAGTAACTTGAGGAAAAAGTTAATTCTTTTTAAAAATTCTAAAATCCTGGTTTCGATCTTAGTTTTCTTCATTGGCGATAGATTTTTCGTCTTTAGGGATTAGTGATAGAAAAACCTTACTCATCTTCCAACAACCGCAACAAATACAGACCATACTGATTCGCGCTGACCTTCTCGGCCTGCCTCCTCAACCCTTCACGGTCAATATACCCCATGCGGTAGGCAATCTCTTCCGGGCATGAGATCATCCAGCCCTGGCGTTCTTCCACAACCTGAACGAAATTCGCTGCCTGAAGCAATGACTCCTGCGTGCCGGCATCCAACCAGGCGATACCGCGCCCCAGCACCTCAACCCGCAATTGATCCTCGTCAAGGTACTTCTGGATCAGATCCGTGATCTCCAGTTCACCCCGGGGGGATGGTTTCTGGTCCGCGGCCTTCTGGCAAACCGTTTCGTCAAAGAAGTAGATCCCCGGTACGGCAAAGTTCGATCTTGGTTTTACCGGTTTCTCTTCAATGCTGATCACTTTCCCGGTGGCATCATCAAACTCAACCACGCCGTAGCGTTCGGGGTCGCGCACCGGGTAGGCGAACACCACCGCCCCTTCTTTGCGCGAGGCCGCGGATTGCAGCTTTTCCACCAGTCCGGACCCATAGATGATATTGTCACCCAGGATCAGCGCCGCCGGTTCGCAGCCCACAAAATCTTTCCCCAGGATGAACGCGTCCGCCAGCCCTCGCGGGGACTCCTGCACGGCATACTCAAACCGCATGCCCCACTGGGAACCGTCACCCAGTAAGCGCTGGAACGCGTCCATGCTTTCCGGTGACGTGATAATCAGCACCTCGCGTATCCCCGCCAGCATTAGCGTAGAAAGGGGATAATACACCATCGGTTTATCGTACACAGGCAGGAGCTGCTTGCTCATGGCGAGAGTCAATGGATACAGGCGGGTGCCATACCCGCCGGCCAGAATGATCCCTTTCATTTCGATGCCCCTCCGCGCTCTGTGTAATTTTTATTCATCCAGCTTTGAAAATCCGCCTTGCCGGCCAACGCGCGCACAAATTCCTGGTTGGTTAAATACCATTCCACGGTCTTCCGTAAACCGGTTTCAAGCGTGTACTTTGGTGCCCAGCCCAGCTCGCGCTTGATCTTCGTGCTGTCCATGGCGTACCGCCTATCGTGTCCGGGGCGGTCTTGCACGTAGGTGATCAATTGTTCATGCGGCCGGAATGACGAATCCGGTACCAATTCATCCAGCAGCCGGGAAATGGTTTGAACGATACTCAAATTGGATGGCTGGTTCAATCCGCCAATATTATACGTCTCACCGGGCTTTCCCTTCTCCAGGATCAGCCGGATAGCTTCGCAGTGGTCTTCCACATACAACCAGTCACGGATCTGCTGGCCGTCACCATACACAGGAAGGCTCTTTCCATTGACCGCGTTCATAATGACCAGTGGGATCAACTTTTCCGGGAACTGGTACGGGCCGTAATTATTGGAGCAATTGGATATCGTCACCGGAAGCCCGAAGGTATGCCCATACGCGCGCACCAGGTGGTCGCTGCCGGCTTTTGACGCGGCATAGGGTGAATTAGGCATGTAGGGCGATTCTTCCGTCCAGGCCGGTTCATCGGGCTTCAGGCTGCCAAACACCTCATCAGTTGATATGTGGTGAAAGCGTTTCGTGCCGGGGATATCGTTGCCTTCCCCGCCCCAGTAATCCCGCGCGGCATCCAGCAATGTGGCCGTCCCGTTGACGTTCGTCACCACGAACTGCATCGGCCCAAGAATAGACCGGTCAACGTGTGATTCGGCGGCAAAATGCACGATCGTGTCAATGCGGCTATCGCGCAGCGCTTTATCAACCTGCGCCCGGTCACAGATGTCACCCTTGATAAACCGGTAGCGTGGATTACCTTCGTACATCGCAAGCCCGTCCGGGTTACCGGCGTAGGTTAACAGGTCATAATTAACAACTGTCACATCCGGGCGGATAAACAGGATATGGTGAATAAAATTCGTCCCGATGAATCCCGCGCCACCGGTTACAAGCCAGTTTGCCATTCACCCTCCAGCAGTAAAAGTATCGGTAGAATTATAGTGGATAAATGAACAGTATTTGTAGAACCACGCAGCAGAATGTCAAGGCTAATTAGAAATGTCCTATTGCTGGCTAAATAGAAATGTCCTATGAG
>CAYOKC010000055.1:0-7310 GCA_964404415.1 uncultured Leptolinea sp.
CTTCGGACTTGTCGTATTTCTTGACCGTCCGCATATATTCTTCTTCGCGTTTATCACGGTTGCGAAGGTCAACAGCATTGCTCAGGGCATAGGATGACATCGCCCAGGTATCGGCAAACACGTTATAGGTTCCGTGTCGGCGGGAAAGCTGCTGGATCAGTTTGGCCAGCTTGAGTTCATATTCATGGAAAAGGCCGGTCACCGGGCCGCAGGTTTGCAGCATTTCGGTGACCTTCTCGCGCACCGGGCCGTAATTGCTGCCCAGAATGGTGGGGCCGCCGGCCTGCAGGAAGTCAATGTAGCTGTTGCCGTCCACATCCCACATGTGGGCGCCTTCGGCTTTTTCTATGGCGATCGGGAAGGGGTAATTGAACGCCAGGTTATGCTGCACCCCGCCGGGGATGTATGTCTTGGCTTCATCGGTCAACTCTTTGGACCGTTTACATTTATTATCAAAATACGCCAGGTATTCCTGCATCTTTTCGGGCCGCACGGTTCGCATGGGCTGGCTGACCAGGTTGTTCAACCGGGCGTACACATCGTCTACATCGGGGTACTGGCTGATGGCATATTGCTGTTCGCTCATGGGATTCTCCATAATCAATAATTATTCCGGCGAACCGGTTGATTTCGCCAATGCTTCTGTCACCCGCTGCTCGACGGTCTTCTGGTCTTTGCGCAGCTTGGAAAACGCAATCTCGCGGATGGCCAGCGGGATCTTGCCGACCTTCTTTTCGGTACACAGCGCCAGCAGGTAAGCCAGCGCGCATTTTTCCAGCACTTCCACGTTATCCAGGGCGCGGTCCATATCGGTGCCAAAGACCAGCGCACCGTGGTTTTGCATCATGTAGGCGTTGTTGTGGTTCTTCACATGCATGGCCACAGTATCTTTAAGCAACCCGGTGCCCGAAGGCATGTAGGGGATGATCTCCACCCCGCGGCCCAGGAAGCGCACCTGCTCGTCAAAGAGGTGCGGGATAGGCGCGTTGATCAGTGCCAGCGAACTGGTGTAGACCTGGTGTGTGTGGATGATGGCGTTAACGTCAGGCCGCACCCTGTAAATAGCGCTATGCATGCCAGCTTCCACAGAGGGCTTCATCTCACCCAGCAGGCGGTTCAGGTCAAAATCAAGGACGCACACGTCATCTGGAACCATTTTCAGGTAATCGTAATTAGACGGGGTGACGGCAAACGCGTTCCGTCCCGGTATTCGCACGGAAACGTTGCCGCCAGTGGCCATCAGATAACCTTTTTCCACCAGTAAGCGGCATGAACTGACGATCACTTCTTTCATTTTTTGAATTTCATCCATACAGACCTCTCTTTTAAGTCAGGGTTCTATGAATGCGATTTTGGGTTGGTATTAACTGTTAAGGGGCTTAAACAATGGTGTTATTGCAAACTTGACACTGTAAAGATTGTAGACCTTAAACTTGACAGTGTCAAGATTTAAAGCTAGGATTATCCCATGCCCACTGAAAAATATCATCATGGTGACCTGAAGAACGCGCTGATCACTGCCGGAATTGAGATACTGGCCGAAGACGGTGAAAGCGGGCTTAGCCTGCGTAAGGTTGCAGGGCGCGCGGGCGTCAGTCACTCTGCCCCTTACGCGCATTTCGCCGACAAACAGGCTCTCATCGCGGCCATCTCCACCGAAGGCTACCGGCGGCTGTATGAAATGTTGATGGGCGTTACCAGCGCCCATACCGGTGACCCATTGCGTCAACTCGTCGAAACTGCATGGGTATATACGCGCTTCGCATTGGACGATCCGGCGCACTTTAAGATCACATTCTCCGGCATCCTCGAAAAAGAGAAGGATTACCCCGAGTTCGTGGAAATGTCCAAACGAAGTTTCTCCGTGGTGGAAGAAATCGTCCGTTTATGTCAGGAAGCGGGCGTACTGGAAGCCGGACCAACCGATGCCGTGGCGGTCAGCGTGTGGAGCATGGTACACGGGTTTGTATCGCTGCTGCTGGAAAACCAGATTTCACACACCGTCACGGACCGTATGACGATCCGCGGACTGCTGATATTCACCATCAACCGGCTGACCATTACGCCGGCCCCGGCTGACTGGGTTGCCGAACCGGTTTTCTTACACTAACAGACAAACTGATTGCGCCCGGCTTTCTTGGCCGCGTATAAATTATCATCGGCGCGGTCAATCAACGTGGTGGTGGTATCGCCTTCCCGGTATTGGGCCACACCCTGGCTGATGGTTACCGTTACCGGCTTATCAAAGGTTAAATCCGCTACGTTTTCCATTAGGCGCCCGGCCAAAACGACAGCGTTTTCCAGCTTTGTCTCCGGCAGGATAATAAGGAACTCGTCACCACCGTACCGCCCTATTTTGTCCATAGCCCGGCACTGCCCCTTGATCACAGCCGATATCTTCTTGAGAACTATGTCACCCATCAGGTGACCGCATGTGTCATTGATCTTCTTAAAATGATCCACATCCAGAATAATGATCGAAAGCGGGGTGTGATATCGGGCAGACCGTTCAAGCTCTTCTTCCAGGCGGGAGACAATAAAAAGGTGGTTATACAATCCGGTCATGGAATCGCGGATAGCCTGTTGCTCTGTTTTTTCCAACTGGCGGTAATACAGATTGACAAACGCCAGAATCAGTAAGAAATTCCCCAAAATGGCGAAGAGCGAACCGGTAGTAATATCCACAATCTGAACTATCGGATCGGTGTACTGGTAAACACACTCCGGATGAAGGAAATCGGCCAGGATGAGCCCGATAACCTCAAGACAATAGACCGCGATGATAAAACCAAAAACAACCTTATCGCCTTTGGTATTACGCCTCCCGGTCAAACAAATAGTCAAAAAAGATATGAACAGGGGGATAAAGTACGGGATCGCGCTGTGGTGCCCTCCATTAAAAAACCACAAAATGGGCAGGTAGACAACCAGCAGGGTGATGATGCTGATGATCCGGCTTACCGCGAATTTGCCCCAAAACCGGGAAAAATGGTAGGCAAGGATCAAAACAAACATGTAAAAGAAATTGCCCGCGATCAGGATCGGGTTCAAGGAAGCCAACCAGCATTCCAGGCCTGAAAGCAGACAAAATAGGGCGCCAATCAAACTGGATAAATTAAAGATACGGTTTATTTCTGTAAGGCTGTCATCTCCACCCAACCAAGTTATTCCCCTCTGTAAACTCATTAATTATCCTCCGGATTACAGATACAAAGTTTGTCGCGGCCGGCGTCTTTCGCCTGGTAGAGGCCCTGATCGGCTTTTTCGATCAGGCTATCAGCCGTATCCCCATTCTCAAATTGAGCGATCCCGGCGCTGCATGTCAGTGTAAATTGCCGGTCAAATTCCAAATCGCGTACTTTTTCCAGGAGCCGTTCCCCTGAAACCATCGCCATTTCCGCGGTTGTTTCAGGCAGCACGATCAGGATTTCATCGCCGCCATAACGGCCGATAAGATCAATAGACCGGCAATTGGTTTTAATCGTATGCGAGACCTGCTTTATGACTTGATCACCGATGATATGTCCGTAGGTATCGTTGATCTTCTTAAAATGGTCCACATCCAGGATCATGATGGAAAGCGGAACACCGCTACGGGTCACGCGGTTGACCTCTTCAGTCAGGCGGTCGACAATGTGGTTATGGTTAAAGAGTCCGGTCATCGCGTCATGGATGGCGATCTCATTCACAATGGCCAGTTGCCGGTAATACAGCCCCAGACAGGCCCTGATGAGCATGTAATTTCCAAAGATCGCGAAGACGGCACCAAAAATAGTATCCGCCATCTGTGCAGCTGGATCAGGGTACATGTATACCCATTCAGGATGGATAAATTCGATCACAATAAGGCTGATAACAACCGCGCAAAAAACCAGAGCCATTACAACGCTTATGACCTTGCTGCGCTTTGATTCCCACGGATCGATGATCGAAATGGTAACAAATGAGATGATCCCCGGAATGAAATAGGGTATGGAGCCCCCGTCGCCGCCGTTAAAAATCCACAGAATGGGGAAATATCCAAAGACAAGGATCAGAATTGAAATAATGCGAGAAAGCTGAAATTGATGCCTGAACCGCGAAAAATAATAGGCAAGAGCCAGGATGATCGCATACACGAAATTCGCAATCACCAAAACCAGACTTAACCCGGTGAAATAACACACAAATCCAGAAAGCACACAAAAGAGTCCGCCGATCAAACAGGACGAATGGAAAACCCGGTTGATCTCAGAAAGGTTCTCATCACCACCCAGCCAGTTTATGATCTTTTGATAGTTCACTTTCAATCCTCCGGATTGCAGACGCAAACCTTGTTGCGGCCTTCCTGTTTTGCCTGGTACACAGCTCTATCGGCATAACTGAAGAGCTCTTTAAAAGAAATCTTTCCTGAACGCGTAGAACTTGAAACACCTAAACTTGCGGAGACAGAAAACGTGGTTCCTTCAAGCTGATACGTATTCCCGGTTATCGCGTCCAGCAGCCGTCCGGCAACATGTTTCGCGGCTGTAGTATCCGTATCCGGCAGGAAAAACACAAATTCATCCCCACCATATCTTCCTGGAATATCCGCCTGCCTGAGATGATTTTGGCAGGTTTGAATAACCTTCTTAAGAACCATATCGCCGGCGGCGTGGCCATACGTGTCATTGATCTGCTTAAAGTTATCCAGATCCATCATGATCAGCGAAATATAGCTTTTATCAGGGTGATCATTGGTCAGGTCTTTCAATACCAGTTGATCAAAGTTGCGCCGGTTGTACACATTTGTCAAACTATCCCTGGCTGCCAGGTTTTCCAGTTGGGTTAAAAGATCTTTGGTTCGGGTATTGTCATGCAATGTGATGATCTTACCCACCGTATTGTTGTTGGAATCCACCAGAGGTGACAGATTCCCCAGGTACGTAAAAACACGTGCGTCTCTGGTTTTTTCCATTTCAAACAAACCTGATTTATTATCACGGGTGAAATCCAACAGGATGGCATCAACGTGCAATACCTCACCAATCGGCTTGCCGATTGCCAGCTTAGTCAACCCAGTGACCATATTCTGGATCGCGGGGTTATAGTCAATGATCCGGCTGTTGTTGTCCAGAACCAGTACGCCGTCTTTCAAATTATCGAAGATCACATCGCGTGCCAGCGGGATGATCTCCAGAAGTTGAAAACGAAAGAAACCAAATGTAAAAATGAATCCGCTGATTGTCAACGCGAAGGGAATAAGGTCAATGTTATACGGAGACTTGCCGACATTGTAGAGGAATTCGGCTACAAACGGGACCAACGATCCCAACCAGAAAAGGATTGCCTGGTTGCGAAAGGCGGGTTTAGACCGGAAGACCATTATGGAGTACAGAACCAGGCAGGCTATCAAGCAGACGTTGATATAAGCCAACCCGATATAAAGCAAAATACCGCGGTCATAGGAGAATGTGGGGAATGGCCCGGTCAGATCCAGCCGGGGATTGTGATGGACCAGATTCGCGGAGCCCAGAGTCTGAGTGGCATAGACCATGAAAACCGGGTACGCGAAAAGAACCATCAGCCTTGAGGGGGTGATGACTCTCTCATAACCGGTTATACAAAGCGTAAAAAGCACCCAGCACGGGGTAATAAGCTGAATTCCCAGGTGTTCAATTCGTACCCAGAACATCACACCGGCCAGTGTCTGGCTGGACAATTCCATGCCATAGCCAAATGTATAAACAGCGGTGGCAGCCAATCCCAACGCAAAATATTGCGCCCCGTGGCTGGAGGTTGTACGCCTGTTCCAGATTAAATAGGAGAGAACGATCAGACAAATGGCTGACGTAAAAAGTATGCTAATGATTAATGTTCTCTCAAAACCCATTCTGAAATACTCAGTTCTTTAAACGATAAAAAGACCGGTTATCAGTGAAAGGTCAGTGTTGGTTCTTTTACGCAATTCTACCCGTCAGGGCTGTTTCTAACAGTAAAAACGACGGGAAGATTGTCTGACAACTGTAAAAATCACGTAAAGATATCCCCCGGTTTCGCGCTTATGAATCGAAGAAGCAAGGATTTACGCCGTGAGCAGTTGATCGATATTCAACTTCTTCATTTTCAACAAGGCCTGATTCACCCGTCTGACTTTTTCAGGATCAGGATCTTGCATCAATTCACCCAGCACAGATGGCACAACTTGCCATGACAGGCCGAATTTATCTTTCAGCCAACCGCATTGTTCCTCTTCAGGATCGGCAGAAAGTTTTCCCCAGATATCATCCAGTTCCGCCTGTGTTTCCACATTGACCATCAGGGAGATAGCCGGTGTAAAAGAGTAATAAGGTCCCCCGTTGAGGGCCATAAAATGCTGCCCTTCCAGCGTGAATTCGATGGCCATCACCTTACCCGGCGTGCCATGCCCGCCTTCTCCATAGCGCGCAATCGAGTCAATGCTCGAATTCTTGAAAACGGATGTATACAGATTTACAGCTTCTTCCGCGTTTTCATCAAACCACAGGCAGGGGACGATCTTTTGCATGGAATCTCCTCCAAATATTTCACTGATATGACTGATTCCATAATCGCCGGATCACCGGGAATTACCAGCATCTGTCCATGCTCTGTGAAACCAGATGATGACCTGTTCATCGATTTCCCGAGGTGAACGGATCTCAAGGTGATGCATGAACTTGCCCTTCGATGGTTCCACGATCTCCTTCCAACGCGGTGAAGGATCCCGCTCCAGGAAAACAACTGACAGAACAAGCGGAGCGGCTTTGCGTTTCAAGTATTTTTCCGGTATCCATACCCACGCGAACGGGCGGACATAGTGAAAAGCGATCTGGCTTTTCGTCACACGAAGGTCAAAAGGGCTGGATTCCCGAACCTGTTCCATAAGCCTATCAAAGAGACTTCGAGATTCCGGAAAATCCGTGAATAAATCATTTACACCTATATCGGAAGTCACCATATCTTTTTTCTTTAATAAGCCGTAATGACGTATGGACATCTGAGATCATTATACAGATCAATTGGACAGCTATTGACTTATTTTTTTTATTTATTTATAATAATTCTAAATAAAGAAAGATTCTAAATAATATGAATTCTGTAGAAACCCTGACAAAATCCCTCAAGAAGGCCGGATTGCGGATCACCCCCCAGCGGATTGCCATTTGTAAACTACTGGCGGAAACAGATACCCACCCTACCGCCACCATGTTGTTCGAGAGCATCACGAGCACCTTTGTGGGCAGCGGCAGCTCCGAACCCATGCCGTCGAACATCTTCGCGAAGATGGGCACGACGAACACCACGATGCCCAGCGCGCCGAGCAGCGCGAT
>CAYOKC010000055.1:7320-21172 GCA_964404415.1 uncultured Leptolinea sp.
GAACAATACCCCACCTTGTCACTGGCGACCGTGTACAACACACTCGATGCTTTGGTTGGGTTGGGCGTGGTCAACGTACTTGGCCCGGCGGGTGACGGGCGCGTCCATTTTGACGCGGATACCGAACCGCACATTAACCTGGCCTGCACTGCCTGCCACAAAATTGTGGATGTACCGTCAGAACGGGTAGCTTCACTTCAGGCTGAAGTCAGCCTGTCCTCGGGGTACGAACTCAGGGGAGCACGCATTATGTATTACGGGTTATGTCCCGATTGTCAACGTAAAAGTAATTGATCATATATTTCTAAAAGGAGCTATTTACAAATGGAAAACAACGAATCCCCAGTCACCCCCATGCCGCGCATTGGAGAAAAAGCCCCCGAATTCAAAGCCGTGACCACACAGGGAGAGATCAATTTCCCGGCTGATTACAAGGGTAGCTGGGTCATCCTCTTCAGCCACCCGGCCGACTTCACCCCGGTATGTACTTCGGAATTCATGACCTTTGCTTCACAGGAAGAAAAATTCGCAAAAGCCAACACCAAACTTGTCGGGTTATCGGTTGACGGTCTGTACAGTCACATTGCCTGGCTGCGCACCATCAAGGAAAAGATCGAATACAAGGGTATGAAGGATGTGGAGGTCAAGTTCCCGCTGATCGAAGACATCACCATGGACGTAGCTAAAAAATACGGCATGATCCAGCCCGGTGAAAGCAGCACCAAAGCCGTGCGCGCCGTATTCTTTATCGATCCCAAAGGGATCATCCGCGCCATCATCTATTACCCGCTCAGCCTGGGCCGCAATTTTGACGAGCTGTACCGCGCAGTTGTTGCCATGCAGGCAGCCGACGAGTTCTCCATTGCCACCCCTGCAGATTGGCAGCCCGGTGACGATGTGATCGTGCCTACGGCCGGATCCTGCGGTGTGGCCAAAGACCGCATGGAAAACAAATCCGATATGACCTGCCACGACTGGTTCTTCTGCACCAAGCCGCTTCCAAAAGAAAAAGTGCTGGATAAAATTCTCAAGAAATAAACCGGTAATTGACCGCGAACGGGAGAGTCTGATCAACTCTCCCGTTTTTTTATGGATGGATAGCACTTTTTTCCCGAATGTCTGCCGTCTATAATGAAAGGGATTAACCAAACAGAATAAATTTCGCCCAAATTAAACACCGTAAAGGATGAAGATATGAAAAACCGTTCTTTATTAATGATCCCCGGACCCATTGAATTTGATTCAGCGGTTCTGGCTGCCATGGGGGCGCCTACCACCGGCCACCTGGCGCCGAATTTTATTGAAGCCTTCGGGCAGGCGCTGGAACGTACCCGCACCCTGTATCAATGCAAAGAGGGGCAACCCTTTGTGCTTGCCGGCAGTGGGACCCTGGGCATGGATACCGCGTGTGCCAACCTGGTGGAATACGGTGACGCCGCGCTGGTGGTCAACACCGGCTATTTCGGTGACCGGATCGGCGCGATACTGGAACGGTACGGCGCCGCGGTGACGCATATCAAGCCGCCCGCGGGTCACCACCCGGCTCTGGCTGAAGTGGAACAGGCGCTTAAGGCCGGCAGCTTCAAGGTGATGACCATTACCCATGTGGATACCTCCACCGGTGTGCTGGCTGACGTGAAAGGGCTGGCCGCGCTGGGGCAAAAGTATGGCGCGCTGGTAATTGTGGACGGCGTGTGTTCCGTAGCCGGTGAAGAATTGAACATGGACGCGTGGGGTGTGGATTTCGCGTTTACCGCCTCGCAAAAAGCCGTCGGTGTTCCCCCGGGCCTGGCGCTGGCTGTGGCTTCACCCAAAGCGATGGCCTCGTTCAAAAACCGCAAAACCCCCGTGGGCAGTTACTACTCCGATTGGACCAATTGGCTGCCGGTAATGCAGGCGTATGAAGCCCGAAAAACCGCGTACTTCGGCACACCTGCTGTCAATCTGATCTTCGCGCTGAACGTAAGCCTGGGGCAGATACTGCAGGAAGGGCTCGAAGCCCGTTTCGCGAGGCACGCGCGTATCAGCAAGGCTGTTAAAGACGGGATCGCCGCTCTGGGATTGGGCCAGGTGCCGCAAAATGACTCCATCGCCGCCCACACGATGACGGCCCCGCGCTTCCCCGCCGGGATCAACGGCGCCGACCTTGTTCCGGCCGTCTCCAAAGCCGGCGTTACGCTGGCCGGCGGCCTGCACCCGGATATCAAGAATGAATATTTTCGCATCGGCCACATGGGTGTAGTCAACCAGAATGACGTGCTGGCCACCCTCGGAGCCATTGAAAGCGGGCTGGCCGCCTGCGGGTATAAATTCGAACAGGGCGCGGGGCTCGCGGCAGCGCTGCGGGTGTTCACCGGCAATTGATGGAATAAATTCGAAACAATAATCAGGTTCTTTTCACCCGCCGGGAATCCAATCCGGCGGGTGAATTTTTTCGATTAATTTAGAGATTGGCCAGCGCGAAAACCGGGTGGCAAGAAAACAGGCCGGAATTGGTATTCCGGCCTGCGGAAATCCACAAAAGAATATGCTAGAAAGCCTGCTCGGTAGGCCGCACAAGTACCTCATTGATCGCCGAACGCCACGGGCGAGTGACAATGAAGCTGATGATATCGGCGATATCCACCGGTTCCAGTTCGGTGATCCCGGCGAAGGGTTTCATATTCTTCTCGGCTACTTCAGGCTTCATGCGGGTTGTTAGTTCCGTAGCCACCACACCCGGCTCCACTACAGAGACGCGCACATGCCGGCTGGTAACTTCCTGCCGCAGCGATTCAGATATAGCCACCACGCCAAACTTGGTGACGTTATACACCCCGGCGCCCACACGGGCACGCCGGCCGGCAACCGAGCTGATGTTGACCAGGTCCGCCACCTTGCGGGTAGAATTCTCCGCCGCATTTAGAAGATGCGGCAGTGCCGCGTGTGACATATAAAGCAACGCTTTTAGGTTAATATCGATCATCTCTTCCCATTCGGCGGTATCAGCATCCTGGATGTTGCCCAGCAGCATCACACCAGCGTTGTTCACCAGCGTGTCCAACCTGCCGCAGGTTTTTACTGCCTGCTCCACTACCGCCACGGCATCCGCCTGCTTGCGGATATCGGCAGCAATGGCATGGGCTTTACCTCCGGCGGCTTTGATATCCGCCGCCAGTTTATCCAGCCGATCTTTCCGGCGCGCGACCACCACCACTTCGGCGCCAAGTTCCGCCAGTTGACGTGCCGCCGCCTCACCGATCCCACTGCTGGCTCCGGTGATCAACGCCACAGTTCCATTTAAACGTTCTGCCATAAATAAGCTCCTTTAAAACAGGATTCAATGGTGTTGAAAATACCCGCCCAAAAATCGGGGGACGGGTATTAATTGATTACTCTTACTGCCTGGGCTGGAACGCCTCCAGATTGTCAAAAGTGACTTTGTAGCCGTCGCCCTCTACGGCGCGGTATGTGTAAACATATAACGTGGCAACGCCGGGCTCGGGTAATGGATCCTTTACCTCCGCCTGATACACCAGCTTGTCGTTGACGAACAACGTGATGCTATCCAGATAGCAACTAACGGCAATATGGTTCACAGAGGTTGCCGGTGATTTTAACGCGGATGCCTTCCACCAGTATTGGCCCTGTGAATTCTTTTTTGTGAGCGGCGTGATGACGCCGTCTTTCTTTGCGGCCATGGTGTATTCATTGGTCGCCAGGTCAAACTCTACATAATACAGGTTGTCATCGTCCAGATAATTGCATTCCGTGCCAAACGTTCCATCCTGTTCCCCCGCCGGGCCGCGCACGTCAAAGCTGAACTCATACGGTATGAAGTCAACCGGGAATTCCGTCCAGGCCATATTATCCGCTGTTTTGACGTGAATGTTGTACACTCCATTTTCGATCCGTATTGAATAATCATCGGTGTCAGTCTGGTACCAGTCCAGCGCAATGGATGAAAAATCATCAAAAATACGATACGAAGTTCGCACCTGTTTTCCTGAAAGAGTACGCTCTTCGATAGTCGGTTCAACAGATCTCTTTGTCGGCTGAACCGCTGATTTTTCAATACTTGGAACCTGGGTGGGCAAATTGACCGCGGTTTCCCGGGTACGTGTCTGTACTGGTGACGGAGTTTTAATGATTGCCGGTCTGGCAGTTGCCGATTTGGTGGTCTGTGTCTCTACGGATGGAAACGGCAGATCATCCTTTTCATCATCTTTATCGGTGTTTCCCAGGTTTATCTCGATACTCTCCGGGAGTATTGAGCCGGATTCGGACACAATGTAAGCAATGGACCCGCCGAAAACCACAGCACAGATACATGAAATAACCAGTATCGAAAAAGTAATCAGAGCAGGAATCCAGGGAAAGCGTTTGGAGTCTTGCATTTCCGTCCTCGTTCTTTTCTATTCATCCGGATACTATATATCCATTGTATGGAAAAACACATCCGAAAAACAACCATTAAATGACGAATTATCGAAATGGATTGACTGTAAACACTTCCCCGGCCGGCCTTTTCCAGGGGACTATGTAATCATCCCTCAGGCAATCTTCCAGCGCGGGAACGAGGACCCCTTGCGCGGACCGCAGCGGCCTTTCGCCGGGCTGTTTGTATACATACCCGCGATGGTAATTGACCTGCTTACCCGCCAGCTCAACCAGCATATATTGCCCCACCTCACCGCCTTTAAATGGAACTTCATAGGTGTTCGAGGCGTAATCGATTGTGGAGGCATCAAATCCACCGGTTGAAATAGCGATAACGGCCATCCCCGGAATGGTCAAACGAAAAATGTGGGAGACATGAAATTGTGTATTAACGTGCCTATTGAAAGCCGCGTATGTGCTGATCAGATTCTCTTTTCGTTCCGCCAGGTGTTTTTTCCAATCCAGAAACAGGAAATGGTCGATAACCCGCGTAAACGGGACGGGATACGGCCTCCTTGACCGGGCATACAGCAGAGCGCCGGTCCCATTCAGGTCAGGCGGCTCTTCAAACAAAAATCCTTGCAATTGCAGGTGGGTTGAGACGCGTTGGATGTAGGTCTGGATAAAATCCATCCGGCCGGAGTCAGCCTTTCTTCAGGCAGTCTTTGAGGAGTTTTGTGATCCGTCCCTGAGCTTCATATAAAGGGGTAGATCCGCGCTGGCGGTACACGTACTCTTTATGGAACGTGATTTTGTGGGAGGCGAGATCAAGAAGGAAAAATTGACCCACTTCGCCGCCTTTAATGGGTACCTGATAGGTTTTTTCCACATAGGCCACCGTATCGGGGTCAAACCCGCTTTCAGAGACAGCGATCAACGCCATACTCGGGATGGTCAAGCGCAACACACTTGGAACCTTGAATTGCGCGTTCACCATGCGGTTAAAGCTGTTATACAGATCTGCCATGTGTTCTTTGCGGCCGAACAGGGCGTTATCCCAATCCACAAAGAGGAAATGGTCCGCGATTTTTGTCAGTACCAGTGAATATGGTTTGGGTGACCGGGCGTATATCAATCCGCGGGTGCCGCCAATCACAGGGTCACTCTCCAGTACATAATCCTGTTTCTGTAATTGGGCTGTCAGTTTTGGCAGGAAGGTTTCAAGGGTGGCCATGGTGATTTTCATTAGGGGACGCGATGGTTTTATTCTATTGTCTCTCTCGTCAAAACCCATCAAACGGTCTAAAAATCAGTGTTTGTTACGGCGCCGTTCGCAAATGACGGGTAGATTCTTCAGATAGCCTTCCTCGTCATAACCGGCTTTCGCAAAAAACGGGTCGGGGTTCAGCCCGCATTCCTCCGCTGTGACGTACAACTCGGCCACCGCCAGGATGTAGTCACGCCAATCGGGAACGTCACGCCCGAAAATCGACGCCCCCGCACCAACCTCCAGCCAGTATGGGTCCCTGGTTTCGCGAAGTTTGTCAGCGGCGGTATACACATACCCAAGGAACGCGCTGACAATACCCTGTTTATCTTTGATCGTCTCTTTGATCCAGTAGCGGTCGAAATCGCCAGTGCAGACCAACGCGTGGTGACATATTTCACGGAACAGGTCCTGCGAACTGCCGGATTCAGGAATGTTGATCAACAGCGGGCTGTAGGAGTAGATATCCGCCAGAAGGTATAGCTTGTCAAGAAGGGTTTGAAGCTGCGGATCAGGTGGTGGAATGGGCATACGATGGTTCCTTTATGAGAGGAATTATCACATGATTTTCATTTTTCTTGCAGCCATCCAGCTACCTGATACGCCTGCCAGGTTTCCGTCAACGCGGCTTTGAATGAGCTTGGCTGCCAGCCAAGCTCTTCACGGGCTTTGCGGTTGCTGAAGCACCAGTTCAACGCGATCATATCAAAGAAATCGGACGGGAATACCGGCTTGCCGCGCATTTTTTCACCCAGCAATGACACCCCACGCAGCAGCGGCAGGGGAATCCGCAGAGTGGGCGGTTGTTTTCCCAGAACATCAGCCACGGTCTGCCAGATCTCAGGGAACGTCAGGTTGTCATTGCCAAGGATATAGCCTTCACCAGCGCGTCCCTGACGGAGGGCAAGTCGGATGGCTTCAGCGGTGTCGTTGTAATACGCCAGGAACAGGCGGTTTTTGCCGGAACCCATGATCGCCGCCGGCTTGCCGGCTGCCATGCGCAGCAGGGTCTGATCCTGCATACTGGGGTGACTGGAGGCGAAGGAACAGCCAAACCCGAAACCGGGGTAGACGATTCTCACCGGCAAGCCGCGCGCGGCAAAATCACGAGCGCTCTCATCAGCGGCAAATTTCGTCTTTTCGTACAGGGTGACGTGCCGCGCCGTGTCAATGGGCCGGGTTTCATCCGCCATCTCACCGGGCTGTGTATCCCCCAGCACTGACATGGAACTGACCTGCACCATCCCATTAACACCCAGGTCGCTGGCCGCCTGAAGAACATTCCGCGAACCATCACGGTTCACCCGCCACCATTCCTCCTCGGGCAGGCCACCGCCTACCACCGCGGCCATGTGGATCACGTAGTCACATCCCCGCATGCCTTCACGGATGGCCGCGGGATCGGTCACATCGCCGTCACAGAAGGTGACGCCCGGAAGGTTCAGGCCGGTTCGGTTGCTGGTCTTGCGGGCCAGAACCTTCATGCTCTCGCCATTGCGGCTGTATTCTTTGATCAATACGCGGCCAATGGAACTGGTGCCGCCGGTGATGAAAATCGTCATTTCCGTTCTCTTTCTACTTCGAACTCACATACGGTTGGACACCGTTGATAAATTGCCCGGCCATTTTTCCGGCAACTGCTTTCAAAACCCCTTCTTCCGGTTCATCGCCGGAAGCCATCAGAATGTTGACCAACCCCCACGAGAACAGCATCCCGAAGAACATCTTCACCCGGCCGGAAAGGTCACCGGGATCCAGGTCGATATACGGTGAAAGAGACTCTGCCATCGATTCCGACCCGGCGCGGATGGCCTTCTCTTGAAAATGCGCGGCGACCGGTCCTCCGTGTACGCCCTCTGATAGGACGACCCGGATGAGTGCGGCAAATTCTTCATTCTTAAACAGGCTCAGGTAGGTGAAGGCCAGTGTAGCAAGCGACTCTTCCAGGCTGGCCGGTTGGTGGCCTGTCGTTGGCTTCACGGCGCCCTCAAGCGCGGAAAAACCGGGCGAATTCTCCAGAGCGGCTTTGAACAGGTCTTCTTTGGACGGGTAGTAGAAGTAAACGCCAGCTTTTGACAAACCTGCCGCCGCGGCAATCTCGTCCATAGTGGCAGCCGCGTATCCCTTTTGACTGAATACCCGCAGCGCGGCTTTTCGGATGGCCAGCCGGGTTTGTTCTTCCTGCTGATCAGGAAAATCCAGTTCGGGTTTGCCCAGGGAGTCAAAAAGTTCACGTTTGCCGGAGAAATAGCGGTAGATCGTGGCCGGGTTTACCCCTGCCCGGGATGCGATATCGGTGATGGTCGCGCCGTTGAAGCCCTTGAGGGAGAAGATTTCGGCGGCGGCGTTGAGGATGAGTTGTTGTTGGTCAGTGGTCATTGTAAATATACACTTTCTATATAGTCAGTATATATTTATTTTCATGTTATGTCAATGAAGCAAATGGGTATTTCAAAAATAATATTTCTGGTGTAGGGGTGGACGGCGTCCACCCCGGGGGTTGAAGGGAAAGAAATTTGGTATTCAGACGAATCCCCCCTACCCCCCTTCCGGACGGAAAGACACCGTCCGCAAAGGGGGCAAAACGAAAATCACCGACCCAATATCGTATCGATCTCCTTCATCTGATCCGGTGACAACGGGCCGAACTGCATGGCTTTGACGTTCTCCTCCACCTGGACCACGTTCTTGAACCCGGGGATGGGGATGGTCACCGGGCTTTTGGCCCAGATCCAGGCCAGCGCGCCCTGTCCCAGCGTGCGCCCGCGGCTGGTGAGGATCTCGCGGATGGAAGCCAGTTTGTCCAGCCACTCCTGCGTGGGCGATCCGTCTTTAAAACCGGGGTGCCACTGCGCGTGGTGACGGACGTCGCTCTCCGCGAAGGTGGCGCCGGGTTTGAACTTGCCGGTCAGCAGTCCCATCCCCAGCGGCCCGCGGTTGACGCTCGCCAGTCCGCGTTCTTCGCACATCTTCACCAGGTCCAGGTTGCCATCCAGCACACTCAACTGCTGCTGCACAGCGGTGCAATGGGGCGCGTCGGTGAATACCTTTTGCTCGTCCAACAGGTCGGTGCTCCAGCCGTATGCGCGGATCTTCCCCTGTTTGACGAGATCCTCGAGGGCTTCGCGGGCTGCCAGGGCGCGGTCAAGCTTCATACCCCAGACGTGCAGGAAATACAGGTCAATGTAATCCGTCTGCAAGCGGCGCAGGCTGGCTTCCACGTCAGCTCGCAGGCGTGACGCCACGTCGCTGTCTTCTTCGCGCTCGTCATAATGCACCACAGATTTACGGACTTCGTCCACCGCATAGCCGAACTTGGTGGAGATGACCACCTTATCGCGGCGATCCTTGAATACTTTACCCAGCAGGCGTTCGCTGAAACCCGCCCCATAGTTGGCGGCGGTGTCAAAATAGGTGGCGCCCAGGTCAAACGCCCGGCGGATGGCGCGCTCTGACTCGGCATCGTCTACGGTATCCCAGCCGGCGGGCACGCCGTTGAATAGCCATGGTCCGCCCACAGCCCAGCATCCCATACCCAGCGCGCTAATCTTTATCCCCGAGCGTCCGAGGGTGCGTGTAAATGAATTTTCCATGATCGATAAACCTTTCCATGAGTAATATTGCTTCGAGATCATCATACAGAAAATGCGGGCCTATCCATAGTACCAATTGAGCGTTAATTTCTTAATTCCACCCGGGATTCGATGTGTGTGGATTTAAAGAAACAGATAGAATGAAGGCATGAGAATACCTCTGGATACGCAAAGCGCGACACCGGTCTACCGGCAGATCGAAGCCTGGTTCCGTGAGAATATCGCCTCCGGCAGCCTGCCCCCGGAAACGCGCCTGCCGGCCACCCGCGAACTGGCGGTTGACCTGGGAGTCAGCCGTATCACGGTAAAGAACGCGTACGCCGAACTGGAAGGTGACGGGCTGATCTACACCCGCGCGGGCAGCGGCACATTCATCGCCCCGCCGCTGGATAAAGCGCGCCGTGACGGGTCCCATGTCAAGACAGACTGGCCGCTCTGGCAATTGGACGCCGCTGGCGAAGCGGGGCCGCCCATTGAAATGTCATGGCCGTTCCCGGCCCCCGCGGATACCATCGCCTTCATCGGCGTGGGCGACCCGCGCGAGTTTCCGATCAAGGATTTCGAGCGCACGGTGCGCGAAGTCTTCGCGCGTGACGGCATCGACGCGCTGGAATACGGCGGACTGCATGCCGGGTACCGGCCGCTGCGTGAGACGATCGCGCGCATCCTGTCCAGCCAGGGTATCGCCGCCCGGCCGGATGAAGTGCTCGTCACCAGCGGGTCGCAGCAGGCGCTGGCGCTGGTCTGCCAGACGCTTCTAAAACCGGGTGACACGGTGGTGGTGGAGAAACCAACCTACAATTTCGCGCTCGAACTGTTCCGCTCGCTGAAGCTGAAGATCGTGGGCATCCCCATGGACAGGCAGGGCATGCGCGTGGACGAGCTGGAGCCGGTGCTGCAACAGCACCACCCGAAGATGATCTACACCATGCCGGTGTTCCAGAACCCGAGCGGCCTGTGCCTGAGCGCGCCGCGCCGCCGCCAGCTTCTGGACCTTGCAACGCGTTACAACATCCCCATTCTGGAAGATGACTTTGCCAGCGACCTGCGCTACGAAGGCAAGGCGCTGCCGGCCATCAAGTCACTGGATGGCGGCGGCAATGTGATCTATACCGGCACATTCTCAAAGATGCTGATGCCCGGCCTGCGCATCGGCTACCTGCTGGCAGACGGCCCGGTGTTTGACCGGCTGGTGCGCCAGAAATGGGTGCAGGACCTGGCCACATCGAACCTGATGCAGCATGTGCTGGAAACCTATGTGTCCGTCGGGCGGTACCAGGCGCACCTGCGGCGGTCAACGCGTCTGTACCGCAAACGCCGTGACGCGCTGCTGGCAGCCATCCGCCGTTATCTGCCGCCGGAGGTGACCTGCGACATTCCGCACGGCGGGCTGTTCCTCTGGCTGAGCCTGCCCGCCGGTATGCCCTGCCTTGACCTGCTGCCTTTGGCGATGCAGGGCGGCGTGGAATTCTCACCCGGTACGCGGTATTTCCCCGACCCGGAGGAAGGCAACACGTATATAAGGCTGAACTTCGCCACCCACACGCCGGAAGAAATTGAAGAAGGCATCCGGCGGCTGGGTAAGGCGATGGCCCGCTTCCGCGACCAGGCGGGGAAGATAATGACGATTATTTAGGCGGCCAATAGTTCTTCAGTTTCGTATTGGAGACCACCGGAAAATCCGTCAGACTGCTGCGGTACGCCAGGTATTCGTCCACAGAACGGGCGGACGCCCAGGCTCTGTACTCATCCGCGGCGATCAGCGCTTCCGCCAGGCAGGCAAACTCGTGAAAACCGTCAATTTTCGGCATATCCCTGGTCTGCATTTGCGCTGTTGTAAATTCCTTCACATCCAGTATCGTTTCTTTATCCGTGGAAAACCGGAAGATTTTGGTTACATGCGGAAACGCAAGAACGAACCCGATCCCTTCACAGCCCCCGCCAAGGAAGGAATCTTCAAATGACTCCTGTGTCAACGGTGAAAACGGCCATTCATACAATTCGGGTTTATCCCGGTCTAATCTGGATAGGTAATAGATTTTGAAAACTGATTTCCCGTCCGGCATGTGGAGCATGGTAAACCGGTCCAGTCGGGCATGATAAGGTGGGCAGGGTTTGATGGATATGGGCATGTGGTTGTTCCTTGTATAAGGATATAGTATCTGGAATTTCATCACTAGATGAATAATAACCAAAATCCCGCAGGGGAGATACAAGCGGGAATGATTCCAGCGGCTGTGAATAATGACAACCGGAGCCTGCGATTGATGCGGCGGGAATTGTGTAAATATGGTTAGACGTGTTAATCCCCCGCTGGCATCAACCCTACCTCACCTGTACGGGGTAAACCTTGAACACGCATAGGCCATCCGGCTTGCGCGGGAGGGTGACGCGGTCAAAATGGGCGTGATAGGTCTGGCAGGGGTTGATGGGATCCATAATTTTGAATTAATTATTATGGATAAAATTTAGTATTTTTTCAGTCCTCATCCTCTTCCCAAGCTGAGAACCATTGTTTGGCAACGGCAAATACCGATTTTGTAGCAAAATTTCTCTTTCATACTGGTGTTCTAGATTTAAACCCATATTTGCAGCAGCAGAGATGATACCTTGAGAATTATTAACAACCATGTCATTAATACAAGAATTACCAATTACAACAATTACATGACCATTATGTCGAACAACCCTTGAGAATTCACGAAATAACAAGTTTAAGTCTGTTGCATACCTCATAATAATCTTCTGATATTTCTCTGTAAATAATCTGTTGTCAACTATAGAATCGTAAATTTGTTGAGTAAATTCAGGAAACTGCGTTTCCTGATATCCTCTTTCTGTACCAATACTTGTAGATCTAATTTCTCTCAGTGCAGAAATTGAATAACCAAGCCAAACCAATGAGAGACGATGACCTCTCATATAATCAATAGCATTAAGATAAGGAGGAGATGTCACTATGACATCAATAGATGAATCACCTATAGTCATCATATTTCGAGCATCACATAAATCTACTATTGGGTTTATTCCATCTTGATTATTAGATAATATTTTTTTAACTGTTGCAATAGATTTTCGAAATTCGTTCATCACTTGAAAATTAGTATCGCTGTAAACTCGATGAGGTCTACTATGAGATACATCCCATGCGAGGGATGCACCTTCTTTTTTTGTAATGATGATTCTACTTAATGCAACACGCAAAATATTTATGTAATTAACAATATCTTGATTATCATTTTCATCATTTGTATATTGATAGAGTTTATATGCAATTTTACGAAGATCAGCAATTTGTCTTTCGCCAAACCAAAAATTAATATATTGAGTAGTTTCCTCATCATTATCAATCCATGGCAGAATCAAATCTCCACGGATTTGCTCAATTTCATTTAGTACTCTATCCCCAAAAGCATCAAAATCTTGAATATTTACATTGATAGTGTTAATTTTGGAAATCAAAACTGCAAGAGGATCTAAATCAAACCCAATTGATCTATGACCTAGTTCTTTTGCTTTCTTAATCACGGTTCCTGACCCAACCATAGGATCCAGGACGCATGTTCCAGCAGGGAAATTTTGTAATTCATTTACTGCTAATTCTGGTGCCATTCTGGCAGGAAATGGATGAATTGATCTATTCATAGAATTACTTCTCTTTAATTTTTTCGAGTTGTGACTGAATAGCATCCGCAAGTTTTTCGGGAGTCGCCATTATAATAATTTTATCATTTTCAATTCCGATAATATCTGGAAGTAACACTGAAAGCCCACTCATAAGAGTTAGAACATCTTTGTCAGTTATTGATGGTTCAGCTAGTTTTGTTCTACAGATTAAAGATATAGAAGCAGCTGGTAAGGCATCTGTAATTTTCCCGCGTAGTTCTTTTAATGCCATTATTAAAATATCAATCGTTAAGTGGCGATTTTGTTTAATTGAATCAATTATATTATCCACGCAATTACTTACTTCTTCTGGATCAAAAAATTCGAAAATTTTCTTTAATTCTGATAAAGGAATAGCGCCATACTCAAATGTAACTAATAACAACTTGCTTAGATCCAAAGCTGTAATTGGAGTGATTTTCTGTTTTATACACCTTTTAATCACTGCCCCGTCTTCAAATCCAGGTGCTATTACTAAAGAAAAATTCGCATTATAACGATCTCTGTGCTCTACTAAGCCTGCTATATTTAAATTTCCTGTTTTTGCATTCTTATACTTTGACGATTTTGCATCATAAGTAAACGAGTATAAAGGAGGTTCTAGATTAGTTTTTGATGCAATTGTATAAGTGGGATATGAAAAAGCTTTTGCAATTCCTTCTGGCTCCCCATTTCCACCTAACTCTGTAACATCATAACCCAAGTTTCGTAAAGCACTTGCAATTACTATTTCAAATTGCCGACTATCATCGCTCTTGTGTTCTGTTTGAGATAATAATTTTGCAATATATGCCCCAGATTTACGAGATTGAGCTGCACGGATTCGCATTAATTTGTCACGATAATTCCTGATATCGTGAAGGTTCTCTGCTGTGACTCCAATATTCAAAGCATACATATCAGTCAATAAATCAACTATAGCTATTGTTCGAATTAATTCTTTTTCAGCTCTAGAACTAGAGTG
>CAYOKC010000055.1:21188-22978 GCA_964404415.1 uncultured Leptolinea sp.
TTTCAGAAATTCGGAATTTAACCAAACTATTATCATTCGTCTGTTCAAATTTAACTTCTTTTAATGAGTCTGATATCCTCTCAGAAGTGTTCTCCTCCCAATTTTCAAGTTCCGCTTTCTTATCAATATTTTCTTCTTCCACAAAAAACTCTGGGAATGGGGATTGGTCTCGTAGAGTATCAGTTACGACACTTTTTAAAGGTGAGAGTGATAAAACACCGATAGATTTAACTAAATTATCACCTTCATCCTCTAAGATCACGCTTTCATCACTATCGTATTTTGTCCTTACTTTATTAAAAACCTTACGAAGAAATTTCCTGAAAACTCGTATTTCCTCAGCATTGATAAACTGTTCACGATTAGTGGTTAATATATTATTTAATCCATCAGCTCTTACAGTCATTTGAAATCTCGACCAAGCTGCATGGCTAAGGTTGATTTCACCAAAACTATTATCCGTTTGGTTAATAACACGTCCCAGTACATTTACAAAGAAGCCATTAGAGTAATTTGTTTCCTCACTTTTTCCTCCACTAATTCTTTCGGAATAAAGTTTGACCTTGCCTGTAATCATGCCTATATTCGGAATATTAACATAAGGATAAGGAGTTGTTCCACTTTCTATAGCAATAATATTGTGTTTTGATTTTGTATCATCCTCAATTTCAATTTCATCATCTAATATATCTAATTCAGAAATTTCTAAATCTGGTCCAATATTCCATTCTAATAATAATGGAATATTTGTTTTACTAGATGCTAACATTTGGCCATTTAAATATAGAGCCATATCATTACGTAAAGGCAATGCTGTACTCAATACTCGTTTTAAAGGTCCAATTTTTAAATCTCGAGCTGTTTTTTTAAGGTCAGAGAGGATTGTTAATGTCCAAGTCCCATTATTGTGGAAATCGCACTTTGTATGCACGCCTCCGAAATCATTGTCTTCAATCTCTTCGTTTGAACTATTTATATTGCCTTTAATCAAATCTATAATTTCGTTTCCATAGCCATTTTCTTTAATTACATCAAGTAACTCAATTTCACTTATTATGTACATACCTAATGCTAGTTCTTTAATCAATTTATCAGACGAATGATCGTTTGAATTGTCAATGGATGAATAATCCATTGTAACTTTTCGGATAACTCCATCGTTTGCTTTGCATATATACGTTAGTTTATTGGCTAAAACATAAGTGGCTAGTTTTCCGATTCCAAACTTACCAATTGTTGGTCTTCCATGCATCGTTGATTGGTTTTTTTTGGGTGAATATGCTATATGCCAAAGATCATGTAACCCTTGAACATCCATAGATTCCCCATTATCAAACACTGAAAGGATTGCATCTTTTTCCTGCAATCGGTCTGGAATCCGTATATCAACAAAACTTGCCCCAGCGTCCCACCCATTTGAAATCAATTCTTCAAATGCTTTTTGGGGTGAAGAATAAAGCAATTCACTAAATTGCTCTAAGAACCTTGTACTAATTTCAACTGGGATACTTTCTGAAAAAACTCCAGATTCTTCCAGATTGGGCTTAGCTGTTGGTTTTTCTTTGGTCATTTTCCCCTCACTTTTTCCACAATGAATTAAATAAAAGATTTTAGATATAGTATAGTTGCAAGATTTATTCTTGAGCCTATTTACCAACTAAATAAGATTCACAGACTATTCTTATTGAGTTTTATATTAGATTATTGTTATCTAAGGTCAGTTTGTAAAAATTGAGCTATAAAATTTTCTTCTTCATTATCTTTTTCTTCTTTAAATTCTCTTCCCGACG
>CAYOKC010000056.1:0-22693 GCA_964404415.1 uncultured Leptolinea sp.
CCCATGGTCAACACGGGTAATTTGCCATTGACAGCCAGATCCCCGCTCTGCGCCAGCTTCCAGCCCTCGCCGCGTTTCGCGAAGCCGGCAGCTTCGAGAGAGAGCAGCGCGTAGATGCTGAACGCGTCACACACTTCGAACAGGTCCACGTCAGCGGGCAGAATGCCGGCCTGGCGGCAGGCGCGCTCCACCGAGAGGCGGGCGGCGTCAAACGCCAGCGGATCGGGCCGGTCATGCAGCGCCAGTGTATCTATCACCACACTGGAGCCGCTCACGCGCACAAGGGGATGGTTCAGCCCGGTAGGGGCTTTGTCACGCGCGGTCAGCAGGACTGCCGCGGCGCCGTCAGCATAGGGGCCCATGTCAAACAGGTTCAGCGGGTCGCTGATCACTTCGGCGCCCGAGTAGGATTCTTTTCGGATCGCCTTCCGGAAGAAGGCATTGGGGTTGTTCGCGCCGTTGGCATGGGCGATCAACGCGAATTCACCAAACGATTCACGCGGTGGGTTGACCTCGTGCATGTAGCGCTGCATCACCAACGCCGCCTGCGCGGGGGCAGTCAAACCGGCCATGGCTTCGTAATCGTAATCCGTTGATAGCGCGGCGGCGGATTCTACCACCGGGCCGACCATATCGGTCATTTTTTCCACGCCGAGCACCAGGGCGGCATCCACAAAACCGGATGCCACGGCGTTGAAACCCACCCGCAGGGCAGCCCCGCCCGATGCGCCGGCCGTTTCCACAGTGAAGGCTTCAATGCCGGTAAGGCCGGCATTATCGGCCAGCAGCGCGCCCAGGTTTTCTTGGTGCGAAAGCGTGGGGCCGAGAAAATTACCAATATACAGCGCCTGCGGTTTCATGCCGCCGGCATCTTTAATGGCGGCCAGCATGGCTTTCGCGGCCAGGCTGCGCAGGCTGATATCCCAGTGTTCGCCGACGGGCGTCTGCCCGATGCCGGCTATGACGACGTCTCTCATGCGCGGCTCCTATTTCATCGCCAGTTTGCCGCGATAGCGGACGTATGTGCCGTAGTCAATTTGCGTGCGGCGGGCAATGTAATCCTGCGTTGACGGTGCCAGCTTCTGGCGGTCAACGATCTTATCGGTCACTCGGATGTCAAACGCGTCTGACCCCGCGCCGGAACCAAAGGAGACTACGAGGACGCGGTCACCGGGTTTGGCGATATCCAGCACGGCGCTCAAACCGATAAGAGCCGCGCCGGCGTAGGTGTTGCCGATAACCGGCGAGAGCAGCCCTGTGGTGATCTGTTCTGGTTTGAAACCCAACAGGCTGGCCGCGCGCTGCGGGAATTTGGCATTTGGCTGATGGAACACGGCGAACGCGAAGTCTTCGGGTTTCGCGTTTGCCATTTCCAACATAGATTTTGCCGCGGTAGTGACATGGGTGAAATACGCCGGCTCGCCGGTGAAACGTTGACCGTGTTCGGGGTATTTCTGCTCCGCACGGCGGAAGAAATCCGGGGTATCAGAGACATATGAGAACGCGGCAGTCACTTCAGCCAGGGCATCCTCAGCCGGGCCGAGGATGTATGCCGCGCCGCCGGCGGCCGCGGTGTATTCCAACGCGTCACCCGGGCGGCCCTGGGCGGTATCCATGCCGATGGCCAGGGCATATTTCGCCATCTTCGAGCCGACGAGTCCCATGGCAGCGGTGAACGCTTCGGTGCCGGCCTTGCAGGCAAATTCCCAGTCCGCCGCAGAAACGGCCGGCGTGGCGCCGATGGCTTCCGCCACCACGGTGCCGGTCGGTTTGACAGCGTACGGGTGCGATTCAGAACCAACCCACACGGCACGCAGTTCTTCCGCGTTAATACCGGCGCGGGCCAGGGCATTGCGGGAGGCTTCGACAGACATGGTGATCACATCTTCGTCCAGCCCGGGGACGGATTTTTCTTTGACGGGTCCGCCGCCGGCCGCGCCCGTCCACACACGGGAGATCTCCGCGGATGGGATGCGGTAGCGCGGAACGTACGCGCCGTACCCGATGATGCCCACCGGGCGTGAGGGTTTGAGCAGGCCATTCTTGTGTTCGTGTTCTTCGGTCATTGTGTCTCCGGATGTTTGTTTCATTTCTAGCCGGTTTTGGATGGAAGCGATTCCTCTAACTCCGGTCGAGATCCTTCCCTTCGGTCAGGATGACAAGGACTCATATGCTCGTCATCCTGAGCGATAGCGAAGGATCTCGAAATGTCTTCAAGCTTCAAAATTTGGGGAATTATCTCAACCTATATTGGATCAGTGCTTCATTTCCGTTAGTATCGCCACCGCGCGGTCGATACGCACATTCTTCTCCCGCACCAACCGGTCAGCTACAGTGTCAATCATACCGCCTTCCGCCCCGGCCGCGGCAGCCACCTGGCGGGCGTGAAGCGTCATGTGCCCACGTTGAATGCCCTCCGTAGCCAGAGCCCGCAGGGCAGCCATATTTTGTGCCAGCCCCACCGAAACGATGATCTCAGCCAGTTCACCGGCTGTTTTAACACCCATCAGCTTCAATGCCGCCTTCGCGCCGGGGTGCACGCGGGTCGCCCCGCCCACAATTCCCACGGCCATTGGCATTTCCAGCGTTCCCACCAGGTCGCCTTCGGCATTGCGCGCCCAGGTGGATAAACTTGTGTATGTACCGCTCCGGGCGGCATAGGCATGCGCCCCGGCTTCCACGGCGCGCCAGTCATTGCCTGTGGCCATCACCACCGCGTCGACGCCGTTCATGATGCCCTTATTATGCGTCGCCGCGCGGTACGGGTCAGCCGCGGCAAACGCCCAGGCTTCGATGATGCCGTCGCGCACCTGATCGCCGCTGTACTCTTCAAAAGCCAGCTCGCTGACGGGCACCGTGCACCGCGCTCGCGCCAGGCGGCGGTCCGCCAGGTTGGAAAGTATCTTCAAATGTACGCGTCCGCCGGTCAACGCTTCCACACGGGGGGCAAGCCGTTCGCACGCCGTATTGACGGCATTCGCGCCCATGGCGTCACGTACATCAATAATGATATGCAGCACCAGGAAGGATCCGATCGGGCTGTTTTCTATCAGGCGCACGTCAAGCTCGCGCGGCCCTCCCCCGAGATCCGCCAGAACCGGGTCGAACTTCGCGGCTTCCGCCAGCAGTTCAGCGCCGTGATCGATCAATATCTGCCGCGCTTTAGCCGGATCCTTTGTGTCAAGGATCTGCATTTGCCCGATCATGCAGGGTTTATCGGCTGACGCGGTGAAACCGCCCCCGGCCCGGGCCAGGCGTGCCATAAAAGACGCACCGGCGATGACAGAAGGTTCTTCGATCACCATGGGCACCCATACCTTGCGTCCATTGACCACAAAGTGTTGCGCGATACCCACAGGCAGGCCGTACACACCGATGGCGTTCTCTACCATCTTGTCCGCGCTGGCAGCCGTTAAACCGGTCAGACCGGCAAGGGCATCCATTTCGCCTTCCGTCAATTCGGTCTGCTTGCGCAGGTATTCACTGCGCTCCTGCAGGGTCAATTCGTAGAAGCGGATCTTATCAAGACTGACCATCAGTTTACCTGTCCTCAAGCTTAATGGCCTCCGGCATTCAAAAGCTATCAATTTTATTGTACTGAAAGCCGATGCTTAAGGAAACCGTAGGTTTATGGTTGATCACACTGGAGGAATATATACCGCGCCATGGAATAACCGATGGCAAATTCTTTCGATTCAGTCTTTACGGTAACAGTCTGATTAAACGGCAGGTTCTCGAGAATTGTAACGTGAACACCGGGCTTCAATTGCTTTTCTTCAAGGAAACCAAGAACCTGAGGTGTATCCTCCGCCAGTTCATGAATGCGCTTTACTATCCCCCGGGTACCCACAGGCACACGATTGATTGGCAGCCAGTCAGCGACTTCTTCTTCAAACCCGGGCAACGGATTACCATGCGGGCATAATTTTGGATTGTTCAATTGACGGATAAGGGCCAGTTCCAATTCCGGGGATATGGCATGCTCAAACCGGTGGGCTTCTTCATGCACGGTTGACCATGACAGCAGCGGAGAAAGCATCCACTCCGCCAACATGTGCCGTCGCATCAATACCCGAGCCGCATCCCAACCATCCGGTGTAAGATGCGGCAAATGGCTGGAATCCATCTCCACAAGACCGTCACGTGCCATACGCTTCAGGGTATTTGTCACTGTTGGAGGAGAAACACTCAATAATTCCGCAATACGGGTTCCTACCGCCGGTTCTCCGTCACGTTCCAGAACATACAGTAAACCCAGATAATTCTCGATTGTAGGGCTATATTTTTCCATTTTTTGTACCCGATTTTATGTATTTTACTCTATTACCCTTGTTTAAATTTCAGATTAGCTTATACTAATTATCAGATTTATATAAGAAAAGCTCAATATTTTAGTGTGCTTACTGGCAATTATTTCGAATGGAGTTGATCATGGTCCCATTATCAATGTTCCGATCTGGCGAAACGGTCAAGATCAAGAAGGTCACCGGCAAAGATGAAGTCCGGCAGCATCTGGCAGAACTCGGGTTTGTGGTGGATGGCGATGTCACCGTGGTGAATGAGATATCCGGAAACCTGATCCTCCAGGTAAAAGAGTCGCGGATCGCGCTGGATAAGACACTGGCGAATCGCATTCTGATTTAGCTAACAAGGAGAGTATTCAATGAAAACACTGCGAGATGTGAAAGTTGGCGAAACCACCACTGTTGTGAAACTGCACGGTGACGGCCCGGTTAAACGCCGGATCATGGATATGGGTATCACCAGGGGAACGGAGATACTGGTGCGGAAAGTAGCGCCACTGGGCGACCCGATGGAATTGAACCTCCGCGGATATGAACTCAGTGTCAGAAGAAGCGACGCTGAGATGATCGAAGTCAACGATTAAATCTGTGCCGGTGTGGCACAAACGGAAAGGATATCCAGGATGGAACTCAAAATTGCCCTGGCAGGCAACCCCAATAGCGGCAAAACAACCCTGTTCAATTCTCTCACCGGGTCATCACAATATGTAGGAAACTGGCCGGGGGTGACTGTAGAAAAAAAAGAGGGGAGACTTAAAGGTCACAGGGATGTGATCATTCAGGATTTACCTGGAATTTACTCCCTCTCTCCCTATTCGCTGGAAGAAGTGCTGGCGCGCAATTATCTGGTCAATGAAAAGCCTGACGCGATCATCAATATTGTTGACGGTACCAATATCGAACGCAACCTGTACCTCACCACCCAGTTGATCGAACTCGGTATCCCGGTGATCATCGCGGTCAATATGATTGACCTGGTTCGTAAGAACGGAGATAACCTCAACCTCAAAAAGATTGGCGCGGCCCTCGGCTGCGAGGTGATGGAGATTAGCGCTTTGAAAGGGTTGGGGGTTACCGGGATCGCGGAAAAAGCCATCGCGCTGGCGAAATCCAGGAAGCTGGTAGAGCTTCCCCATGTATTTACCGGAAGCGTGGAACACGCCCTGGCGCATATTGAAGAATCTATCTGCGAAAAAGTAGAAAAGAACAGCCTGCGCTGGTTCGCGATCAAACTATTTGAGCGTGACGATAAAGTTTCCAACTTGTTAAAACTGGATGCCGGGTTGCTCGCCCATTTGGAAGAACATATCGCGGATTGCGAAAAAGAAATGGATGATGACGCTGAGAGCATCATCACCAATCAGCGTTATGCGTACGTCAGCTCACTGATGAAAGCCGCGGTAACAAAGAAGAAACCAGCCGGTCATTTTACAGTTTCGGACAAAATTGACCGGATCGTCACCAATCGTATTCTGGCTCTGCCCATCTTCGCCCTGGTAATGTACGCGGTATATTACATTTCCATCAGCACGGTTGGTGATCTGGTCACCGGGTGGACAAACGACACCCTGTTTGGTGAATTGATCTGCGGCAACCTGCGCGCCTTTATGGAAAGCGTGGGCACAGCCGAATGGCTGACCGGCCTGGTGGTAGATGGGATCGTCGGCGGCGTGGGCGCGGTCATTGGCTTTGTGCCGCAGATGATCATTTTGTTCCTGATGCTTTCCATTATTGAAGATGTGGGCTACATGGCCCGCGTAGCCTTCATTATGGACCGCATCTTCCGCCGGTTCGGCCTCTCTGGAAAAAGCTTCATTCCAATGCTGGTTTCCTCGGGTTGCGGGGTTCCGGGGGTAATGGCCTGCCGCACGATTGAAAACGAACGAGACCGCCGGATGACGGTTATGACCACCTGCTTCATCCCCTGTGGAGCGAAAATGCCGATCATTGCCCTGTTCGCGGGCGCTTTGTTTGGCGGAAGCGGCCTTGTGGCCACCTCAGCCTACTTCATAGGTGTTGCCGCGGTGATCATTTCCGGCATCATCCTGAAGAAAACCCGCCTATTTGCCGGCGATCCTGCTCCGTTCGTAATGGAATTACCTGCCTATCATGTTCCTTCCGCGACCAACGTGTTCCGGTCTACCTGGGAACGCGGCTGGAGCTTTATTGAACGCGCCGGTACCGTGATCCTGGTTTCATCCGTAGTTCTGTGGTTCCTGCAGGCATTCGGCACGGTTGACGGTGTATTCACGATGGTGGAAGACAACAATAACAGCCTGCTCGCGGCCATTGGTACCATGATCGCTCCCATCTTTTCCCCTCTCGGATTTGGCAGTTGGAAAGCCGCCGTGGCCACCTTTACCGGTTTGATCGCCAAAGAAAACGTGGTTGGTACCTTTGGCGTGCTATACGGGTTCGCTGAAGTGGCCGAAGACGGCGCCGAGATATGGGCCAATCTGACGGCGGATTTCACACAGCTTTCCGCGTACAGCTTTATGGTCTTCAACCTTTTGTGCGCTCCCTGTTTCGCGGCCATGGGCGCCATCCGGCGTGAAATGAACAACGCGAAGTGGACATGGATCGCCATCGGGTATATGACCGGTTTTGCCTACGGTATGTCATTACTTGTGTACCAGTTCGGTATGATGTTTTCAGGGCAACCTTTCGGGATCGGGGCAGCCCTCGCGGTGGTTTTACTGGGTGTTTTGTTGTACCTGTTATTCCGGAAGGCTCCCGGCGAAGAACCGGTAAAAGTAAAACCGGTTGAACAATTCGCTTCCATTGATTGAAAAGAGGTACAAGAATGTTTGAAAGTCTTACTGCGAATATGTCCACAATTATCGGCACGATCATCGTGGCGTCAATTGTCGGCTTAATAATCTTCAGAAGTATCCAAAATTCAAGAAACCATGCCGGATCATCAGGGTGCAGGGGTTGCTCCGGTTGCCCTGGCAGCGGGGTGTGTCACCCGAAGAACCAGTGACACTGCTAACCACTACTAGTAAACAAAAATCTCCTTCATAAAACAACTGTCATCACTACGAAAAACATCACCGAAATTGGGTGATGTTTTTCGTAGAAGGTTGTGGTCATTCTCTTTCGATTCAAGTACTCTGGTTAAAAAGGAGCGCTTTTGTATGAATACATCCCCCGGTATTTTGTCTTCCATAAACCTTGTTACGGCGTTCTTTCTTGAACTGGGGCTTCTGGTGATTTTCGGTTATTTTGGAGCCCACATTTCACAAACCCGGTTATGGCAGATCCTGGCGGCCGTGGGTTTCCCTCTTTTACTGGCGGTTTTCTGGGGATTTTTGCTGGCGCCTGCTTCTCATACCCGATTATCTGATCCGTGGCTCACATTGGTGAAGGTTGTGTTGTTTTCCGCAGGAACAGTATTTTTATTCCTGACAGGTTTGAAAGGTCCGGCGTATTTTTTCGGTTTGGTTTCATTAATCAACCTGATTTTGTTGTATATATATAGAAGAAGTTAATCACGGTCGGTTCGATCGGGGGCAGCATGGTCATTCTTGAAACAGAACGGCTCCAGTTGCGCTATATGAAACAGGAAGACATTCCTTTTCTGGTCACCCTGTGGACAGACCCGGAGGTCACCCGCTTCTTGGGAGGGCCCCGTGATGTTTCCAGCCTCAGGGAAGAACTGATTCAAGTTGCGGATAATCCACTGGCACAAACATACGTCCTGTGGCCGCTGGAGGAAAAGTCAAGTGGAGAACTGATTGGCCACTGCGGGGTGATTGACAAAGAAGTGGACAATCTGACCGAATACGAGCTTACCTATGTGCTGGCCAAAAAAGCCTGGGGCAAAGGGTATGCCACCGAGGTCGGCCGCGCGTTGTTAAATTACGCATATCAATACCGGAGTGTCAACCGGCTTATCGCGCTGGTTGACCCCGGCAATATCGCTTCAGAAAAAGTAGCCCTGAAACTGGGTATGCACCTTGAGAAGGAAGTTACCCGGCCGGGCGGCAGCATCCGGCGGGTGTATGCCGTGTTCCTTCCACATTAAGTTGATACAGAACAAAAAATTCCTCATAATGATCATAATGAGGAGAATTCCATGACACAACAATCAACCCAAACCGCCACCCTGGCTGGCGGATGTTTCTGGTGCCTGGAAGCTGTGTTTGACAATCTGCAGGGGGTGACGGATGTAGTCTCCGGTTACACCGGGGGAGTCACCGTCAACCCGACATACAAACAGGTCTGCACCGGCACAACAGGGCACGCCGAGGTTGTTCAAATCCAATTTGATCCGGATGTGATCACGTATAGAGACCTGCTGGAGGTCTTCTTTTCCATACACGATCCCACTACACTGAACCGGCAGGGCGCTGATGTGGGCGAACAGTACCGTTCCGCGATTTTCTATCACATCGCGGAACAGAAACAAACCGCGGAACAGGTGATCCGTGAATTATCGGAAGAAAAAATATGGGAGGATCCCATAGTCACCGAAGTGACGCCCATCACCACCTTCTACCCTGCCGAGGATTACCACCAGGAATACTTTGCCAATAACCCCGAACAGGGATATTGCCAGATGGTCGTCAGCCCCAAGGTGGCCAAGTTCCGGAAGAAATTCGCAAACCGCCTGAAATCCTGACCTACCACTTGCCGGTGAGGATACGCCCCATACAAACGCCGTTTATACTGGCCTGCATTAACCCGCGGGTCAGACCGGCGCCGTCACCCAGCACGTGAAGGTTGTGGATGTTGGTCTGGAAGTGCTTGTCCACCACAATGCGGTTGGAATAGAACTTGACCTCCACCCCGTACACCAGTGTGTTGTCACCTGAAAGGCCGGGCATGATCTTATCCAGTCCTTCGATCATCTCGATGATATCCACCATGATGCGGTAGGGCAGCACCAGGCTGAGGTCACCGGGTACGGCATCTTTAAGCGTGGGGCGGATGATGTTCTTGGCCAGGCGTTCCATGGTGGTGCGGCGGCCTCGTTTCAGGTCACCATAGCGTTGGACCATCACCTTGTTGCCTGAAAGCATGTTTCCCATCTCAGCGATATAGCGCCCGTATTCTATGGGCGTCTTGAACGGCTGGGTGAAGTTCTTTGAGACCAGCAGGGCAAAGTTGGTATTGCCTGTCTTGTAGGCTTCATCTTTATAACTGTGCCCATTCACCGTAGCCAGGGTTTCGCCGTATTTCTCTTCAGCCACCTCTCCGCGCGGGTTCCAGCAAAAGGTACGCACCTTGTCTTCAAAGGTGGGGGTGTAGTAGACAAGTTTGGCCTCGTACAATGAATTATCAATTTCAGCGGTGATGGCCGCGTCTGTTTCGATGCGGCAGCCGATATCCACCGGGCCTACCTTCGAATGGATGCCGTATTT
Source organism: uncultured Leptolinea sp. (assembly GCA_964404415.1). Taxonomy (GTDB): domain Bacteria; phylum Chloroflexota; class Anaerolineae; order Anaerolineales; family Anaerolineaceae; genus Leptolinea. Next base: position 9,671 of record CAYOKC010000056.1, read on the forward strand.
GCGGCAGATGCCGTTCAACCATTCGCTGCCCTCACGGCCGATGCCCACCACAACATTCTCCGCGGTGAAGGTGCGTCCATCCGCGATGACCACACCCTTTACCTTCTTTTCACCATCCGGTTGTTCTTCGATAATGAAATCCGTCACCGGTGAGTCGAACAGCATGTCGATCTTACGCTTTTCCAGTTCCTTCTGGATGCGCGAGTAAATATCATAGGCTTTTTCGGTGCCCATATGGCGCACACCGGAGTCGATCAATTTCATGTGGGCTTGAGCCGCGCTGCGGCGGATGGCTTCTACGGTGGGAGTATTTTCGGTGCCGTAAATAGTGGGGTCAGCCCCAAACCCAACGTACAGCGCGTCGGTATAGTGCAGAATCCTGCGGAATTTTTCAGCGCCAATGTACTGGGCCAGGTCGCCGCCGATTTCGCCATCTTCATTAATGGAGAGTTTGCCGTCACTGAAGCTGCCGCCGCCGGAAAAACCGGTGGTGATATTGCACGGCTGGCAGTTGACGCAGATACCGGTCTTGCGCTTGGGACATTTGCGTTTCTCGATGGAGTGGCCTTTTTCAATGAGCAGCACCCGTAGGTCAGGATTATTCTCGCGGATCTCATAAGCGGTGAAAATGCCGCCGGGTCCCGCGCCGACAATGATCACATCATACGAATTATCTGGCATAGGTCTGCCTGCTCCTCCGGAATAAAAATCGGACGGATTGTATCATTTTCATAATAAACCGGGATTATCAGGAATTCCAGCGGATCAAAACAATTATGTTCGCGCTGGAGACCCTAAGGGTTTTTGAAACCCTTAGGGTCTTGGGGTCGATCCGCTGGCTGAGCTTGCCTGCACTGCATGTCGCTTTTTGACATACATGTGTCGAAGCCAGATTCTGGCGCGAGGTGGGCATCCCTTCGATACTGCATAAAAAACAATACAGCACTTACGCAGGCTCAGGGATCGGGTTGAAGTAGCTTAAAAATCGGAACTAGCGCAAGGTCATGGACATAATCGGGCGGGAGACCCTTAGGGTTTTGGGTACGTCCGTTGCTGAGCATTTCTATGTCAGATTCAACGCGAGGTGGGCATCCCTTCGATACTACATAAAAAACAATGCAGCACTGCCGCAGGCTCAGGGATCGGAACTCACTCAAAGCCATGGACATAATTTTGCGGGAGACCCTAAGGGTCTTGGAGTAGATCCAATGGCTTGTCGAAGCCACTTCCATGGGGCATAATCAAACCATGTTCTACCAGCTTCCAATATTCGAGAACCTGTGCCCTTCCTGGGAAAAAGTGCTGCATCTCGGTACGCGCGAAATGTTTTCACGCGGCAACCGTATCTTTTTCACCCCTGATAAAGTCGACGGGCTGTACTACATCATGGATGGCTCGATCGAGATCAACCTGCACACCGTCCACGGGCCGGAAAAAGTATTATTTATCGAGGGCAAGGGCTGCATTTTTGGTGAGGTCTCCTGCTTCGTTGGCGGTGACGCCGAAGAAGCCAGCGCCCGCACCCGGTCTGACACCACGTTGTATTACTTCAAAAAAGAAACCATCGAAAAAGTCATCGCACAGCAATACCCTGCCCAGATGATCGAACTGGTGCAGATACTGGCGTATAAATCCCGCATGTTCTCTGACCTGCTCACCGATGAATTGATCAGCAACGAATTTACCCGGGTATGCAAGATGCTGGTCTACCTGGTGCGGTTCAAAGAGGTGAGGATAGACAGCGGGCAGAAGCGGGTTACATTCGTGCCCGATATGACCCAGTTGGATATCGCCCGGCTGATGGGTGTGCACCGCGTCACCGTAACGAAAGCAATCAGTGAATTGAAACGCCGGGGGATCATCCGTCAGTTCACCCGGAAGTGTCTCGATATCGCCGATTTTCCCCAATTATTGAATCTGGTTGAAGCCATAGAAGGGTGATTTTTATCCTGTTTTTATATTTTTGTAGTTATCACTACATTATTTTTCCGTCATACCTATTAGGATTTAAAGGCCAATTACTGGCGTTTATCTTATTTCGGCCGGCCAGTCTGCGTACGGCCATGAAGGATTTCATCATGACGGAACATATCAAATTATTCACCCCCGGCCCTGGCGATGTTGACGACCGAGTACTCGAAGCCCTCAGTCTGCCAGTGATGCGACACTACGGCCCCGATTGGCTCCCGGTTCATGAAGAGATGGACGTGCTGCTTCACAAGCTCTTCCAGACAAAAAATGACATGTACGTGGTTCCCGGGCCAGCTTCCGCCGTTCTCGATATGGCCATCGGTTCGGTGGTTGAACCAGGCAAGAAGATCATAATCGGCACCAACGGCTTTTTCGGCACCCGCCTGATCGATATGGCGCAGGTGCATAATCTGCAGATCGTGCTGATGGAAGCCGCCTGGGGAAAGCCGCTGGAACCTGACGCCCTGAGCGCACTAATTAAGGAAAATCCCGATACCGTCGCCTTCGCGATGGTGCATCATGAGACTTCCACCACAGTATTAAACCCGTTGAAGGAACTGATGGAAGTTGCTCACAACGCCGGACTGGTGACCATTGTCGATACGGTTTCATCACTGGGCGGCGTGAACATTCCCGTGGACGACTGGCACATTGACCTGTGCATCTGCGGCGCCAATAAATGCATAGAAGCCGTGCCAGGCGTGGCTTTCATCAGCGTCAGCCCGCATGCCTGGCAGGTGATCGACAGTCACCCCGGGCCCGGAAGCTGGTACCTTGACCTGAAACTCTGGCGGCATTACATCCAGGAATGGGGAAGCTGGCATCCGTCTCCGGTCACCCTGCCGACCAATGTGATCCTCGCCGCGCGCGAAGGCATCCGCATGATCCTCGACCGCGGCCTTGACGCGCACTTCGCCCGTTACACCCGGGCCAGCAAAGCCATGCGCGCCGGTATGGAAAGCCTCGGTTTTGAAATGCTCGTTCCGGAAGCCTACGCTTCACCGATCGCCACAGCCGTCAAAGCGCGGCCTGAATTTACGCTCGACGAACTGGTGAAATGGCTGATGGATACCCACCGTATCGCGGTCGGCGGCGGCCTGGGCGAACTCACCGGAAAAGTCATTCGCGTGGGTCACCTGGGTAAGGCTGCTGAACGCGAATACATGATGGACTTCCTGTTCACCCTCGAAGAATTTCTGCGGCTCAAGAATATTCCTGTTCAATCCGGCAAATGGGTTGCCGGTTTGTTTGAGTAGTAACTGGAAAAACAGGCGTACTTTTGATGGAAATTGAGAATGTAGAACCGATCAGCCAGGCCCGGGGAAGCACCAATGTCCCCGCGTATGCCTGGGTGATCCTGGTTGTAACACTGTTGATCGGCGTTTGCGCGCCGTTCAACCAGTTCAAAATTCCTCCGGTGATGCCGGTGTTGATGGAACACTTCGCCATCAACCTGCCGTCCGCCGGCCTGTTAATGTCTGTATTTGCCATAACAGGTTTGATCTTTGCCATCCCCGCCGGAATGCTGCTGCAGCGATTCGGCCTCAAAACGACCGGCGTAGTAGCGGGGCTTTGCCTGGTGGCAGGCTCCATCATCGGGGCTGTCTCTACCGGATTCGAGTTATTGCTGTTCAGCCGGTTTGTGGAAGGTATTGGGATGGCGCTTATCGGGCTGGTTGGCCCGGCCGCGATTGCCGCCTGGTTTCCGGTTGAATCGCGCGGTCTGCCAATGGGCATCTGGGCTACCTGGGTTTCTCTGGGCAGCCTTTTTATTTACAGCACTGCGCCGGCCATTGAGACTGCCAACGGATTGACCGCCGTCTGGTGGATTTCGGCGATCATTACGGGCGTGGTTCTTGTTTTATTTGCCTTTGTATTCCGCCTGCCTTCTGCCCCTGAGACTACCGTGAAACCCGCGGCCGTCAACACCTTTGATGTTATGAAAAAAGGGCTGCGGAATAAAGAGATCTGGCACCTGTCACTGGCATTTGGATGTTTCAATTACGCGATCATCGGTGTGATCGCCACTTACTATCCCACATTCCTGAAGGCTGTTCACGGATTTTCACTGACCGATGCTTCACTGATAACCAGCATAAAAATGGTTGTGGTCATCATCACGGCCCCGATCGTGGGATGGCTAGTGGATAAAGTCGGGTCCCCCCGGCGGATCATCCTCTGGTCGTTTGTGGCTCTAGCCGGCTTCATGGCTCTGCCTTTCTCTGTATCCGGCTGGATGATCCCGGTCACCATGGTTTTACAGGGTGTTCTGGCCGGGGCCATTCCCACCTGCACATTCACATCGGTACCGGCAATCACCGGTAAAGATATTCCAGCCGGGATCGGTCTGTCCATCGTGCAGATCGGGCAGAACCTGGGTCAATTGCTCGGTCCGGTTCTGTTTGGAGCTCTCGTTCAAACGGTAGGATGGACAGCTGCCGGACTATTGACCATTCCGATCCTGGTTATTGGCTTTTTTGAGATCAAAAGAACTTCCATGAAATAGCATTGCTGTTTCAATTATTCGGTTAATTTACAGGAGTAAAACAAATGGCTGAATCGATACGCGCGTTATGTGAAGCTCCGGCAGGGCAAAAAGAAGTGCTGCAGGGGAACATCGCATTTGCCGTAGGCTGTGTCCGCGGTGGCATCCATGCCGCGGATGGTTACCCCGGAACACCAAGCAGTGAAGTGATCGACCGCGGTCTCTCCGAAGTTCAGGACCTGATCCACGTTGACTGGTCGGTCAATGAGGCCGTGGCTTCCGCCGTGGGCGTCGGTCACACGTTGGCCGGCCGCGATTGCGTGGTCACCATGAAGATCCCCGGCCTCTTCCAGGCGGGTGACATCTTCACCAGCGGCGCGTCATTCACCCAGCAGCGCGGCGGGCTGGTGTATTACATCGCCAGCGATTTCACGCCCAGCTCCACCCAGCATGTGGTTGACCCGCGCTACCTGTTCAAATCCTGTTTCATCCCGGTGTTGGAACCCCGCAGCCATCAGGAACTGCATGAATCGGCCGCCATTGCCGTGGAGATCGCCCGGCAGTTCAACACACAGGTGGTCATTCTGCCGAACGGCAACCTGTGCCACAGCGAAGGCTTGATCCACCTGATGGACCCGCTGCACCGCGACCCGGTTGAAATGCCGGATACTTTGAAGGATTTCAACGTCTTCCCCGCGTTTGCCCGCAAGCACTACGACACAACCATGCGAGACCGCGTCCCCGCGCTGCAGGAAATGGTGGAATCCAGCCCATTGAACATCTGGGAAAAGGGATCCGGCAAGATGGGTGTGGTCACCGCCGGGATGAGCGACCTGTACGTGCATGAGGTCAAAGAAGCCCTCGGGCTTGATATCGACATCCTCTCGCTCGCCTGGACCAATCCCCTCCCCATGGACTTGATCACAGAATTCTACAACTCCATCGATGGCGATGTGTATGTGATCGAAGACGGCTACCGCTACATCCAGGAAGCCATGCTGCAGGCCGGCCTGCATCCCATCGGCAAGGATCCGTTCAGCAACCTGACGGAATGGTCACCGGCATTGGTGGCGGAAAAACTGGGCAAACCAGTCACCCACAATAAAGTTGACGTCCAACCCGTCCCCCGGCCCCCATCATTCTGTGCCGGCTGCCCGTACCGCCTGTTCGCCCAGGAAGTAGCCCAATTAAGGAAAAAGAAACAGGTCGGCACTGTGTTCGGCGATATCGGCTGCAACGGCTTGCTGTATTTCATGAACGCGCTGGATACCGGCCTGGCGATGGGCGCCAGTGAAGGACAGCGTATTGGTTATGTGATGGACAAACCGGAAGAAGCCGCCCGCTGCATCACCGTGGTGGGCGACAGCACCGAATGCCATACCGGTATGGACGCCACGCGCAACGCGGTGTACCGCAACGTGCCGGGCGTCAAAGTGATCCTTGATAATTCCTGGACAGGCATGACCGGCGCGCAACCCACTCCCACGTCGCCGGTCAACCTGTCCGGCCAGCCAATGAAGTTCAGCCTTCCGGCCAGCCTGCGCGCGCACGGCGCCAACGTGATCGAAGTCGGCGCCTATGACCGTAAAGGATTGCGAGCCGCGTTAAAGAGCGCGTTGGAAGAAGCCGCCAAAGGCGCCTACACCACCATCGTAGTGCAGGAAGGCGTATGCATCCAGAAAGCGCAAAAGAGCACCCAGCGGGTATATGTTGACCCGGAAGTCTGCAAGAAATGCGGCGCGTGCCTGGTCTGCCCGGGTATTGAAGCGGACGAGAACGGCGTGCCGTATGTCACCAATATGTGCACCGGCTGCGGCGGCAGCAGCCCGGCCTGCGTTCAGATGTGCCCCACTGGCGTGCTGCACCCAATCGACCTGAAAGACCTCAAACGCATGTCCATGCCGGAATACCCGGTTCCCGCCGAACGTTTCACAGAAAAAGACCTGACCGCGAAGGATATGCCGGAACGCATTTCCGTGGCCATCCGCGGTGTTGGCGGGCAGGGCAACCTGTTCTTCGGCGCAGTATTGTCGAAAGTGGCATCGCTGGCTGGCTATGACAAAAAGAATATTATTAAAGGTGAGACCCATGGTATGGCGCAGATGGGCGGCCCGGTGATCAGCACCTTCGCCTGCGGCAACGCGCACAGCCCCGTCTTCCTTCCCGGCACCACCGACTGCCTGATCGTGATGGAAAAGAGCGAAGTACTGCGCCCCGATTTCCTCGCGCAGCTCAAGCCCGGCGGCATGGTATTAATGGCCGATACCACTATTATTCCGATCGGGTTCCCGAAAGAACAATACCCCGCCGACGAGCAGATCTTCGCGAACCTCAAGGGATACAAAACCATCCTGGTGGATGTGCTGGGCAAGGCGCTGGAACTCGGTGACTCGAGTGGACGCGTGGCCAACGTGGTGATGATGGGCGTCCTCAGCACTGTCGATCCCTTTGACCGCATCCCCGAAGCCGCCTGGGTCGAAGCGCTGCGGCAGGTCAACGCGAAACCGTCTGTCTGGGCCGCCAACGCCGCCGCGTTCCATGCCGGGCGCGAAGTGGCTGCCGGCGCGAAAGTGATCGCCTGATTTATCCGGGAGGGACCGCATGCTGCAAAAACTGCTTGAACCCAAAAGTATCGCCGTTATCGGCGCCAGTGAAGACGTCACCAAACCGGGCGGCCGGTTGACGCTGAATATCCTGACAAAAGGATTCCCCGGCAACCTGTACCTGGTCAACCCCAAAGGCGGGAAAATCCAGGGTGTAAACGCTTACACGTCGATCGCCGAACTGCCCGAAGCGCCCGACCTGGCGTTGATCGGCGTGCCGGCTAAATTCGTGCGTGACTCCCTGCAGCAACTGGCCGATAAAGGCGCGAAGATCGTGGTGGTCCTGAGCGCCGGCTTCGGCGAACAGGGCGCGGAAGGTAAAGCGGAAGAAAAAGCGCTGGCTGAAATTGCCACCAAACACAATATGCTGCTGCTCGGCCCCAACTGCTCCGGCGTGATGACCTACGCCCACGCCAGCAAGTTCACCGGCGTGGCCCTTGAACTGGTCAAAGGCGGCATTGACTTCATCAGCGGCTCCGGCGCCACGGTCGACTTCCTGGCCGAGCACGCCATGCGCCGCGGACTGAAATTCAATTCCTTCCTCACCGTGGGCAACTCCGCGCAAAGCGGTGTGCCCGATATGATGGATATCTACGACGCAGGTCACGAGCCAGATAGCCCGAAGGTGATGATCACCTACCAGGAGAGCATCGTCAACCCGCAGAAATTCCTGAAAGCCTCGCGCAGCCTGAATAAAAAGGGCGTGCTGATCGCCGGGATCAAAGCCGGCACCACACATGCCGGCAGCCGCGCAGCCGCCAGCCATACCGGCGCCATGGCCACCAATGACACGGCCGTGCAGGCGTTGTTTGACAAAGCCGGCGTGATCCGCGTGAATTCCCGCCAGGATCTGATCGACGTGGCGGCCATCCTCACGCTGGTCAAAGGCAAAGCTGACGGCAGGCGTGTGGCGATCGTCACCGACGCGGGCGGCCCGGGCGTGATGCTGTGCGACGAGCTCAGTCAACTCGGTTTTGAGGTGCCGCATTTCAAAGAAACCACTCGCCAGAAACTGGCGGAAGTGCTGCCGGCCGGCGCGGGAACAGGCAACCCCGTGGATACCCTGCCCACCAGCGGCGCGGAAAACCTGGATAAAGTATTAAGTATTCTGATCGAAGAAGAAAAGGATCAGATCGATTACATCGTGGTGATGAACGGCGATGCCGGCATGATGGACAACCGCGCCCTTTACCGCGTGGCTAAAAAATATGTGGACAGCAGCCCCATCCCGGTGATCCCTTCGTATGTTTCGGTGCTGTCGTCCGAAGAACCGCTGAAGATGTTCCGCGAGTTGGGCGGTTGCTATTTTGAAGACGAAGTTGAACTGGCCCGTGCGCTGGGTCGCGTGGTCAACCGGCCGCGCATTTACGAGCCGGAAACCTCGGCGGCTGGATATGACAAAAAGAAGATCGCCGCGCTGCTCGAGGGCTGTCACGGCGCGCTGACCCCGCAGGTGACTCGCGAAGTGCTGCAGGCCGCGGGCATCCGCTTCCCCGGGCAGATCGAATTGACGGATAAAGCCGGTCTGAAGTCCATCCCGTTTGCCTTCCCCTGGGTGCTCAAAGTGATGGGCCCGCTGCACAAGAGTGACGTGGGCGGCGTGCGCGTGGGCATCAAAGACCTGGGCGAAGCCGAAAAGGTTTGGGACGACCTGCTGAAGATCAAAGATGCCACCGGCGTGCTGGTGCAGCAGATGGTCAAAGGCACCGAGGTGATCGTCGGCGCGAACCGTGAGCCGGGATACGGCCATCTGGTGGCGTTTGGCCTGGGCGGCATTTACACCGAGGCGCTGAAAGACGTCAACTTTGCGCTGGCGCCGCTGGCCAACGAAGAGGCCGGTCGGCTGATCCAGTCCATCCGTTCGCTGGCATTACTCAAGGGCGTGCGCGGCGAGCCGGGCATGGACCTGGACACGCTGCGGGATATCCTCATCCGCATCAGCCTGCTTGTGACGGACTTCCCGTCAATACAGGAACTGGACCTCAACCCGGTGAAGGGTTACGACAAGGATATCTTCACTGTCGACGCGCGCGTGCTGGTGGATTGAATCCCCCTTTGATTCCCCACCTGCAGCAAAAAGCGCTGCGGCGCAGGCCTTTCACGAGGGGGGGCAAAAGCCGGCCTATGCCAGACAAAATGACTGGGTTCCTCTAGTTATATTTGTAAAGCAGCTTTTTTTCGAATCAACCTGAAAAATCGCAGACCAAGCCCCTCTTCGTGAAGAGGGGTTGGGGAGATTCGCGCCGGGAATTCATCCAATCCAATCCCCCGGAACCGAAATCATGCAGTACCATTAACCACATTCCCAACCCGTGAGGCACCCCCATGACCAAACACTATTCCATATCCAAAGACGTCTTTGAAAAGTTCCCCGAATTCCGCCGCGGCGTGGTTGTGGCAACGGGCCTCACCAATCCTCCGACCTGCGCCGAACTCACCGCGGCCATCCGCGAAGCGGAAGCGGCATTGCCGTCTATACTGAATATAGACACTATCCTTGAGAATCCAAAGATCTCCAGTTGGCGTGAAGCCTACCGCTCCATCGGTATCAAACCGACCGAATTCCGCCCGTCCGTGGAAGCCCTCGCGCGGCGTGTACTACGCGGCGAACCGCTTGCCCCCATCAGTACACTGGTGGATATTGGCACACTGGTGACCATCCGGCATCTGCTCCCCACCGGAGCGCATGCCATCGACCACCTGATGGGTGACATCGAACTGCGCTTCGCCGATGGCACCGAAGACTTTGTCCCCTTTGGCACCGATACCCTCGAACACCCGGCCCCCGGTGAGATCATCTTCGCTGACGGCAGCACCGTGATGACCCGCCGCTGGACATGGCGGCAATCCAACCACAGCCTGGTGGTGGCGGAGACCACGGCGGTCGAAGTCAACATTGACGCGCTGCCGCCCTTCACCCTGAGCGACGTGGAAGCCATCTGCGCCGAAGTGGGCGACCTGCTGGTGAAGTATGCCGGCGGTTCGTACCGCTACGAGGTGCTCACCAGAGAGCACCCGGTGATGGATCTGATATAAGAAATCATGTTTTGTGAACGAACTATGAAGGTTGGGGCATGACCCAACCGGTTTTGGTTATTTGAGCGTTACCCGGATCATCACAACTTCGTTGACAGCCTTCTCGATCTCGTCCTTTTTCGGTTCGCCCGCCTCGTCAAAGGTGACGCTGTAGAACTTCGCGTCGCTGCGCACGGCTTTCAGGTGATCGGTCAGCCCTTCTATCTTGGCGGCACTATCGGCAACGGTGACATCGGCCTGGCCGGTGTAGTCCTTGCCGCGAATCCGCAATGTGACCGGCGCGCCGGCAGCGAGGTTCTTATACCATTCGCCGTGCGTGAAGATGGTCACCTGGCTGCCTTTTTGCGAGTAGCTCACCGGGGTGGAATACGTTTTACCGCTCTTGCGCCCGGTAAATGTGACCAATGTGATGGTCTTGCTGACCATACCGTGCAGCGGTGAGCGCAGAATAAAGCGCATCGTCGCGTTGACGGCGGGCGGAATGGTGGTTTTCTTTTCTTCCATGGTTTTCCCTCCAATGATATTGACTGTAGCAAAGATGCCAGAGAGAGTCAAATTGAAAATGAGATTAATAAAAAAATTTGTTAGTCTTAGACAATAAATTGGTTTTTATCTTTTGGGATATGTTCCATTTATTAAATTATTCATAGTAAACACAACCGTTTTATTTGATATTTTTGTAATTTTTTGGTAATATGTATATGCATAACGGAGGAAATATGTTAATAGAATATAGACTCAAAAATTATCGATGCTTTAAAGATGAACAAGTGCTAAGTATGATTGCCTCAAGCGATAATTCCAACCTCAGTAACTTATTTTCTTCACCAATAAACAACAAGATTAATTTACTAAAAACTGTTGCAATCTATGGCGCGAATGCATCCGGTAAAACAAAGTTATTAGAATCATTAAATTTTTTAGATGGGTTTGTCTCCAATTCTTTCCAAAGAAAACCGAATTCGAGTATCTTCGTTGCGCCATTTCTTTACGATGATGAGTCAAAAAAAAATCCGACAGAATTCGAAGTTACTTTTGTACAAAACAATATTAGATATCAATATGGATTTTCAGTAAATCAGACAAAAGTTTTAAATGAATGGCTTTATTCATGGCCAAAAGGAAGGTTAGCTGTTTTTTTTGAGAGAACTTTTGATTCTTTATTGGACGAATATAAGTACAAATTTGGTGATTTGTTTCGCGGAGAAAAGGAAAGGATTAAAGACTCAACTCGACCAAACGCTCTATTTCTATCAACTGGAGCCTTTCTTAATCATGATCAATTAAGATCAGTTTATGATTGGTTTTTGGACGGATTACATGGCTTTTCTTCCAATAACATTCCTCTAGAATATGTTACAAAAATAATCAGTCAAGAAAAGTATAAAAAAAAGATTTTAGAGTTTTTACAAATCGCAGATATACAAATTGATGACTATGAAGTTCAAGAGGAGAAATTTCCAATTCCAAGTGAAATGCCAGAGAAATATAGAAAAATTCTCAACGAATTATATGAAGCAGGACCCGAACCAAAAAAAACGCGAGTGAACGTAATCAGAAAAAATCAAATTGGCGACTATTTTTCTCTTGATTTAGAAAAGGATGAATCAGAAGGAACAAAAAGGTTTTTTACATTGATTGCGGAAATTTTCATTGCTTTTGAGAAACCGGGAGTTTTTTATATTGATGAACTAGATTCCAGTTTTCATCCTTTACTTACAAGAGAAATCATTAATTTGTTCCAAAATAGTGAGATTAATTGTAATAATGTTCAACTCATTTTTAATACTCACGATACAACCTTGTTAGAACAGGATTTATTTAGACGTGACCAAATTTGGTTTGTAGAGAAGAAAGCTGATATGACATCAGAACTTTATTCTTTAGCAGAATTCAATCCGCGAAAGAATGAGCTTCTTGCAAAGGGTTATTTACAAGGTCGCTATGGGGCAATTCCATTTATTGGAGATGTAGAATTCATATCTACAAATAAGGGGTGTTAATATGCGCGTTAGTAACCCTTCTGGAAAAAAGGGGGATTTTAATTCACCAAAATCATTAAAGAATTCGCGAAAACCTGTTGGTTTTCGTTCTTATAAGAAACAAATAGTGATTGTCGTAGAGGGAACAAAAACTGAGGATGGATATTTTAGATCATTAGCGCAAGATTTACATCTTCAAACGGTAAAGGTGACTGTTCATAATTCAAAAATGAAAACAACACCTAAACAAATATATGAAAAAGCTAAATCAAAAAGGGAAGAATTACGATCTCTTGGATTGTGGGATGAAGAAGATGATGAAGTGTGGTGTGTATTTGACACTTAATCAGAACAAATCAAAAAACAATACGATTATCTTTATCCAATTATCGAAGGAGACGGGATAAGATGTGCAATTTCCAATCCTTCCTTTGAATACTGGTACCTTTTACATCATTGTCAAACAACAAAACCATTTCAGAATGCTGACGAAGTAATGAATGAATTAGAACGATTCATTTATGGATATTCAAAAGGGACTTGCTATTATTCTAATCTAAAGAACCTTACTAGTAATGCGTGCAATAATGCTGTTGCATTACGAAAAAGAGACTTAACTCATTGGGACCAATGGAAAAATCCGTCTACTGGGGTATATCAGTTAGTAAACAAAGTAGTTGAATTATTTGAAAAAAAATAAAATTCCTCTCTTGACACCTCTCCGCAATCTCCCTATAATACTGACTAACTTCATACAAAAACGCTGACGAGGACGAGTACGCTTCAAAGCGGTTTCCAGAGAGCCGGGCAGTACGTGGTGAAAGCCAGGCAAAAGCGCAGAAGCCGAATGGACCTCCGAGTTGAACGGGCGAAAAGAAATGAGTAGCCTGGTCCGGGAACTCCCGTTACAGAGTAAGGGTATAAGCCTGAATAAGGCCGTACCTGA
>CAYOKC010000057.1:0-22421 GCA_964404415.1 uncultured Leptolinea sp.
CATGGCCATACCAACCATGGTGTGACTGACAATGTAATTGAGGATCAGCATCAAGATCAGAGAAAGCGCGATGATGATCAATTGCAGCGATGAAATTGACACCCCGCCGAATACCCAGGTCGTGTTGGGGATCAATACAGGTACAGCCTGCGGATAAGGCGCAAATACCAGGGTCAAATTTTCAAGGAAAATTCCCACGCCCAGTGCCGTGATGATGGCTGATACCCGGGGCGCCTGGCGCAAGGGTTTGTACGCCAGCCGTTCAATTACCACACCCAGTAAGGCAACCCCTGCCATGGAAAGCAGGAGAGTGGGAATAAACGGGAGATGCAGGAATGTGGCGCCCAGAAAACAGAAAAAGGCGCCGATCATGAACAGATCACCATGGGCAAAGTTGATCATGGTCAAAATTCCGTAGACCATGGTGTAGCCCAGAGCGATCAGCGCATAAATACTGCCAAGTTGTAAAGCATTGAGAGTTTGTTGAAGGAGATAAGTCATATGCTCTCTTTGTTGTTTTGATCAATCCAGATAATGCGCAGCACTAGGTACGTGCTCTGCCAATAACCCACCCGTTTTGCAGATATCGTTGAGAAAACGTAAGGGTTGCCACAAGCGTTGGATGATACCGGCTGAAAACAGCCGGCATCATCCAACAGGCTTGTACCTTTTTTATGTACTAATGATCGAGTATCCCGGGTGAGCTATAACTTACGGATTGGCATTCGCGAACCAGACGAATTTATCGCCTTTGACCTGCAAAATGACCGCGCTCTTGATCGGGTCGCCGGAACCTTCGACGAACTTCATGTTCCCGGTGACGCCGTCATATGACGGAATCTTGGCCAATGAATCACGCAGCGCCTGGCGGTCAACCTTGCCGGCTGATTTCAACGCTTCCCAGGCCAGGCCGAAGGAGTCGTAGGTCAGAGCAGCCACATCGTCAGGAGTGGTGTTGTATTTAGCCTTGTAGCCTTCGATGAACTTGGTGGCCACAGGGGTGGCGGCATCGGCGGCGTAATGCGTGCTGAAGTAATAACCTTCGCAGTCGGTACCGCAGAGTTTGACCAGTTCCGCGCTGCCCCAGGAATCAGACCCCAGGAAGGGAACGGTGATGCCCAGGCGGTGCGCCTGCTGGATCTGCAGCGGCACTTCACTGTAGTAATTGGGCAGGAAGATCACATCCGGGCCGGCTTCTTTGATCTTGGTCAACTGGGCAGAGAAATCTTTATCGTTGGTGGTATAGGTTTCGAAAGCCACAACCTTGCCGCCATTTTCTTCATAGGTCTGCTTGAAGAATTCCGCGATTCCTTTGTTGTAGTCAGAGGCCACGTCATACAGCACGGCGGCTTTGGTGGCTTTCAGGGTATCGAGGGCGAATTTCGCCACAACGCGGCCCTGGAAGGGATCGATAAAGGCAGCCCGGAACACGTATTTCTTTGATTCGTTGGTCTGGGCGTTCAGGGTGGTTTTGGGGTTGGTTGACCATGGGCTGATCAACACAACTTTGGAGCTTTCGGCGATTTCAGACGCGGGGATGGCATAGCGGCTGGCGTTCGGACCAATGATTGCCACCACGTTCTGCTGGGTGATCAACTTCTGCGCAGATGAGGCGGACTGATCCGCTTTGCCCGCGTTGTCTTCGATGAACAGTTCCACTTTGTATTTCTTGCCGCCCACTTCCAGGCCGCCGGCGTCATTGACTTCAGCCACAGCCATTTCAGCGGCGTTCTTACATGAAGCGCCCACCGCCGGGATGTCACCGGTCAACTCGGCAACCACGCCGATCTTGATGGTGTCAGCCGCGCCGGCGCCGGCACAACCGGCCAGCAGCGCAACCAGAATAAGCATAACCATAGATAACCAGACAAATTTCTTCATTCCGTCATCCTCCTATGAATGAACCTTCCAGCTATTTAAATGACCAGATTTCGGGTGCAGCACACAGGCATCAACCAGTTCTTTCCCTCCTTGAATAGAATAGTCAACGAGAATAATGAATCAACCATTATTCTCCGAATTCACTATGAAGTTGTAATTTATAAGGGATTTATTGCGGGATCAGATGCCGTCGGCATCATTCATATAATAGTACTGTATCCGCCGCCAAATTACAAAAACTGCCTTTTTTTAATGAGATCCACTCTCTTTCGATGTTGTGATGTTTTGTGGATCGAATTGTAGCGGGTCAACCGGCAAGAGGGTATTACCCATTGGGAGCATTTATTTCGATTTTTATGATCTGACTTTTTTCTTTATATAAAGGTTTTTCCTCATTACAGACAAAGATTAATATTATTTAAACAAGAATAGTAGGCAATTAGTAATCGATTATTCACCATAATTATGGGTTTTTAGCCACATTTATTAAATAAGAGTCCGAGACGCGCCCTCGCGGACGCGTCCCGTTCCATACTCTACGCCATCTCCCCCAGCCCAGCGGGCAGCGGTATCGTCTCCTCGCCGCCGTTCACTGACGGCTCCACCTTGCGCAGGTAGAACAGCCCGATCAATAGCAGCGGCAGAAATATCGCCACGGTGAACAGCGCGTCTTCCATACTGATGGCGGGTTTCACACGGGTATATACATGCCCCACCGTGACGGCCTTGAAATTGCCGGCCCAGTCAAACAGGAAGTGACAGAAGATGGCCGGCCAGATACTTCTATTGCGAAGCACCAGCGCCGCGAAGAAAACGCCAAAAAAGAAAGCATAGGTGATCTGCGCGGACGTGGATACCAGATCGCGCCGGCCCAACACCAGGTTCGCCAGGTGCGCCAGTCCGAAGATGGCGCTGGAGACCAGAACGGCTTTGTACACCCCGCCCTTCGCGGCGCCCCACTGGCGCAGCATCAACGGCAGCATCAGCCCGCGGATCAGTATCTCTTCAATAAGCCCCACCGAAACATACACCAGGGTGTAGAGCAGCATCAGCCCGCCGTCCCCCCAGTTGACGTTCAACGTCCCATCCAGCACATCACTTCCGTTCAGCGCGCTGTAGATCACCATCGAAAAGATCAGCCACAGGCTCTTCCATTGCGAGAACGGGGTGAAACCGCCTTCGCGGGTGAGCCCGAGCCAGGCGATCACCAGTACCAGGATCACGCTAATTCCACCCTGGATCAACGTACCGGAAAGATAACAGGCTTTCTGGTAGTCCATGAAGTTGACCAGCCATTTGTCCACCTCAATTTCAGACAGCACAAAGAACAGGGCGAACAGGCCTACCGATGAAACCGCGGGGTTCTTCAATATAAATGCCTTCATTGCTTTCATTTTCGCTTCCAGTTTCTGACGGGATTATCCGGCTGTTTGAACAGTAATTTCACCAGTTCGGGGCAGGGCAGCGCTCCCGGCCACCACCGGCTCCACCTTGCGCAGGTAGAAAAGCCCGATCAGCAGCAGCGGCAGCAACAACGCGGTGACGATCAGCGCGCCCTCCATCGTGGTGGTGGGCTCCACGCGGGTGAACATATAGCCTTCAGTGATCTCCATCAGGTTACCGCACAGGTCAAACAGAAAGTGACCGAACACCGCGGGCCAGATGGACCGGTTGCGCAGCAGCAGCGCCGCGAAGAACACCCCGAAGAACGTGCCGTACAGGATCTGCGTGCCGGTGGTCAACAGGTCACGCCGGCCGGCGATGAAGTTCAACAGGTGCACCACGCCGAAGATGACGCTGGAGACGGTCACCGCCAGGTAAATACCCTTGCGGGTGGAACCCCATTTACGCATCATCAGCGGCAGGATCAGCCCGCGGAAGAGGAACTCTTCGATGGTGCCCACCGAGATGTAGAGCAGAACCAGCAGGGCGATGAGGCCTCCGTCAGCCCAGTTGATGCGGTAAGGGCTGTCGATCAGGTCGCTGCCGTTCAGCACGCTGTAGATAATGAGCGGCCAGACCAGCCACACGGCTTTCCATTCAGAGAACTTCGTGAAACCGCCCTCTTTGAGCAGCCCTAACCGGGCGATCAGCCAGAAAATAACCACACTCATAACGCCCTGTTGAATGATGCCTGAAAGGTAACTGGCTTTCTGCAGCCCTAATGCGGGGGTCATCAGACCCTCGAGGGGTAATTCAGTAAGCGGCAGCACGATCGCCATAATGGCGATGCAGGCCGTCAACGGGTAACGAAACACAAGAGATTTTAACTTTTCCATTCTTTTTTCCTCATGATTATTTTGTTGATGGGTTCGGGTAAGGCTGCGCCCTCCGGCACCCGGCAATCCATTTGAAAGTTCTTTTCACACACCGGGCGGACTTTGCAGTCCGCCCGGTGCGACCGTTTTACTGCTTTTCGGTCAGTTTACCTGGAGGGAATACTTCAACAGCAGGCTGGATCCCAGGTATTCCAACAATATGACCCACAGTCCCCCCACAAAGGCAGGTATGAATGATGAGATATTCAGGTTCCCCTGCACGTCAATGTAACCACGCACACTGGCAAAATGCGGCAGCACGATCACATTCGCCCAGATCATCACGTACACCAGGAAAACCGCGATCAGGGTCAGTAGAATGGTGCTGAACAGTGTGGTAAACAGGGCTGCCCACAGGCGTGTCAGGCCCATCCCGCGCGTCAACATATATGCGAACAGCACAGTCATATCGATCAACAGCAGAATAAACGTCAGGTAACCCACGGATTTCCAATGTTCGAGGGTCATACTCCCGATGGAACCGGATGAATATTTACCAAATACTATCATCAATCCCATCAATCCCAGGCTGGAGAGAGCATTGACCACCAGCGCGATCGTGAAGCGGCTGAGCATGTGCTTCCACGCGGAAACCGGTAAAGCGAGTTCAAGCATGGCGCTGTCGTGCCGCAGCCAGCCAAAACATTGATACATCGCGGCGCCAGAGCAGGCCGGGAAGAACACGGCGGCCAATGTGCAGGCGCTGAAAACCAGCAGCGCGTTTGTCAGGCCTCCGGCATCCGGTATCAACACAGCCAGAACCAGGGATGCCGCGGCTACAATCAGCATCCATGAATAGCGGTGCAGAAAATCCAGAGAATTCCACTTCAGTAAATTAAGCATTTTGAAATACCTCAATATAACGGTCTTCGATCGATTCGCCGTGCTCCTGGCGGATATTCTCGGCAGTGTCATTCAGGATCAGGCTGCCCCTGTTCAGGAAGAGCACATCGTCCAGGATCATTTCCACATCCTTCACCTGGTGGGTGGAGATCAACACAGAGCTTTCTTCGTTGAGCCCGGCCAGGATGGTCTTGAGGATGTTGTGCTTGGCCAGAGGGTCAAACCAGCCGATGGGTTCATCCAGCAGGTACAGGCGGGCGTTGCGCGAGAAGGTGAGCATCACCAGCACGCGGATGACCGTCCCCTTGGACAGTGAGCGGATGGAGTCTGCCGTGTTGAGTCCCAGGATGCCGCACAGGTCTGCCGCGCGCTTGGCGTCGAAATCGGCGAACATGTCATCATAGAAGCGGATGGCGTCGCGCACACACATCCAGGCGAACAGCATATTGTGGTCAGGCATGAAAGCGGTGTTACGGTGGATGGATTCCACGGTGTCATTGCCGCACACCGTCACTCTGCCCGAGTTGGGCTTGGACAGCTTCATGATCGTCTTCATAAGGGTGGTCTTGCCTGCCCCGTTGGGTCCCATCAATCCAGCCACGTGACCCGTTTCGAGGCTAAAGCTGATGTTATTCAGCACAGGGCGGATACCGTAAGACTTTGACAGGTTGGTTACTTCGAGTATCGCGCTCATTATGCCAGTGCCTTTCCCACGATATCCAGGATTTCTGTGTTGTTGAAGCCGATACCGCGCATCCCGTTGACGAATTCCGTCACAATGCCTCCGCACATCTGCGCTTTGACCGCCCGGATGATGTTGTCATCATCGGTGACAAAGCTGCCGACGCCGCGCTGGGTGTAGATCACACCCTCGCGCTCCAGTTCGGAGCAGGCACGCTGCATGGTATTCAAATTGACGCCAAATTTCTCCGATAAGGTTCTCACTGATTCAACCCTTTCTCCGCGGGCCAGCACGCCGGTCACCACGTCTTTTTTGATCACATCCATGATCTGAAGATAAATTGGAACAGTCGGATTAAATTTCATAGGGGTTCCTTCTGTATTAGTGTTATAGGCATATAATACACTCGTACACAGAACGTGTCAAGGGGTGAATTTTCCTCCTCTCCGCTTCGGACGAGTATGGACAGTCACCATATCATTTCAGTCAAATTCGCCGAAGGCGAAAAAAAGCCCCTCTTCGTAAAGAGGGGTTGGGGAGATTCATATCACACCAGAAATTCTATCCTTCCAGGTGCCCACATAAATCCTTGAATACTTCGTTCGGATTTGTCAGAACATCATCATTTTTATATCGAACCACTCGAATACCCAAAGATTCCAGATATGCCGTTCGGGCTTCGTCACTTTTCTCCGCTTCATTTGAAAAATGAGAATCGCCATCAATTTCAATAACCAGTTTCTTTGAAGCGCAATAGAAATCCGCGATGTAATTTCCTATAACGCGTTGACGAAGGAATTTCATGGGCAGGTTTGGGATAATGTCAAACCACATTTTTTGTTCAGCCGGTGTCATATTTTTCCGGTTTTCCCGGGCATGCTCAATCAAATTCCGGTTATAGTCAAAAAAACGGGTAATCTGTGTGGACATAGGTTTATTTTACGACAGGAATCTCCCCAACCCCTCTTTACGAAGAGGGGCTACTTTCGCCTTCGGCGAAGTAAAATTGCCGCATCGATTTGATTCAGCTTACCAAGAAAAAAACTTAGTTATCCCCATGCCCAACGCGAACAAAGAAACCATCGTCCAATTCATCCGTGATCCGGAATTGCGGCATATTGAACTGCGCTACTCGGAATATACCGAGCCTGTCTTCCACCGCCATAACCATGACGCCTATTCCATCGGGTTGGTAAAGAAGGGACGAACCCGGTTCCACCTGGTTCAGAAAGAAGAAATGATCCTGCCGGTCACCATGGGGAACGTGGTGTTGATCAATCCGGGCGAGGTGCATGCCTGCAACCCCGAAGGCGGAAATTGTTTTGCCTATTACATGCTATATATCGAACCGGATTTCTTCCTCCGGATGGTATCAGAGTACAACGGCCACTCATCGTATGGCTTCCGTTTTCCGGTGTCCATCCTGAAACACCGTGACATCAGTCAACGGGTCAACAAATTATGCCGGTCTATTCAAACCAGGCAGCCGGGGCTGGAGATAGAAACACGCCTGTTTGAAACCCTGTCGCTCATTTTGGATGCATTTATCCCCCACGGGTATCCCGCCACGCCAGACCGGGAAATGGTCAATTCCGTTTCAGCCGCGTTTGACCATTTGCGCAACCATCCGGTTGACACCATTTCACTCAAAGAATTGGCCGAGATAAGCCACCTCAGCCCGTTCCACTTCCTGCGACTCTTCCGCCGTCAGTACGGGCTGCCGCCGCATACCGCCCAGTTGCAAATGCGTGTCAACCTTGGCCGCCGCCTGTTGGCGGATGGCGCAACCATTGCCAGTGCGGCAGCCGCGGCCGGGTTTGCCGATCAGAGTCACTTCACCCGCGAATTCAAGAAATTCGTGGGAACTACGCCGCAGAAATACCGCCGCGCGGCTTAACGCAACAAACCAATACTGCCCGTCAATCTGTTGACGTCTTTATCCTCACCATAGATGGCGATACCCAGGTATTGCAGGTCCGCCTCGGGGGTTTCCGCCAGGCGGGCGCGGTAATCGGAATAGTGTTTGGATTGCTGCGCTGCGTCACAGAAATCCACCGAATAATACATTTTCTCCGGCATGGTCTGAAGTTTTGCGCGCAGCGAGCGGATGAGGCCGCTGTCACCTTTCAGTAAAGGGATGACGGCTTCCGTGATCCCTTTATGCAGCGTACCATCGCCGTCAAATACATCATCACCTACGATTCCGTCCACTGTATGACCGATGCTGATAGCCAGCACGGCGACCGTATTGGCCAGTAATCCCAGCGACAAATTGGCGTCAACCACCATGACACATTTCATAAAAAACTCCGGCTACTCTTTTTGAGAAAGAATAGCCGGATCTGTTTACTACGGATAGAACAATATTGCTTTATCCAGTCAATTACATATCAATACCAAAAACGTTGCGCACGATCAAGCCGACGATAAATGACAGAACGGAAACACCCATGCTGATACCGAACATTTCCAGGAAACGCTGCTTAAACGGCAGGTCTTTGGCTACCGAAATATAGAAATTGAATCCCAGGATGATCAGTACCACAATGACCAGGGTAATGGCGAGGCTGATGAAAATACCGTTACCTGTCTGCGGAACCAGAAGGTACGGAAGGATCAACAGGATCACGGTGATTATATACGCCAACCCGGTATACAGGGCGGAACGGCCGGCTTTTGGGTCATTATCCGCGCGGGCGGAAAGGAACTCCGAGGCGGCCATCGAAAACGCCGCCGCGATACCGGTGATCAACCCGCTGACAGCCACCAGTTGACCGTTCTGCAACGCAAATGTCAAACCGGCGAGGGTGCCGGTCAACTCTACCAGCGCGTCGTTAAGGCCCAGCACGATTGATCCGACATACGAGAGGAACTCCTCTTCGATCATACCGGTCATCGCGTCTTCGTGCTCTTCCTCATCTTTGCCCAGTTGTGCCGCTCCAGGAACGACCGATTCAAATTCCGCGTATTCTTTCGCGCCAGCGGCTTCACCCTTCTCGATCAACTTAATTGAAAAGGTCAACCCGAGAAGGCGGGTCATCACCAGAAGTAAGAATATCTTGATGCTATCCGGCGCGACATCCTTGCCGCTCACTTTCTTCCAGAACTGGTAATGGCGCATTTCAGTATCAGACATTTCGCGGATAACATCCGCATTATGTGTGTCCTTGATCAATCCAGCCAGCTTTTTATACAGAAGGTGACTGGTCATTTCGTCTTTTTGAAATTCGAGAATTTTTCGGTGTTGCTCTTCAGTGATCATGATCTCTCCATTTTCAGCGCAAATTTATGCCAGAATTCAAGGTCTATTCATACTATTTTACCGGAAAGGCCATGGAAGAAACGTCAAGAATTGTATAATAGTCAACGGTCAAATATGATCCGCAAAAATTCAAGAACAAACCCGGGCATGAAGAAGGGCATCGATATGGGCAAAAAACATAAAGAAGAAAAAAGGAAATTGACGGGCGGCTGGGGCAGCCTTCAGGCTGTGATCTGGCTCCTCGGGTTGGCTGTCATCGCATGGCAGGGCTGGTGGTGGCCCGGGATTCTGGTGCTGGTTGCTATATCGGTTTTATATGAAGCCGTGATTGAACAGATCGCCCCGGGCGCGTTTGTCAACGAACCCCGTAATGACGAATTTGCTCCCATACAGCAGCCCGTTGAGCGCATGGTGACCAAAGCTGAACCGGCGCCGGCATACCACCGTGCAGACCTTTTACCCACCAACTGCCCGCGCTGCGGCGCCCCCACACGCGGACATGAAATTCACTGGACAGGACCGCAATCCGCCAATTGTTCGTATTGCGGTTCCAGCCTGCCCATGAAGAAGATCTGATAGAAAACCTCGAGAGGGGGATACCATGCGCCTGATACCCTTCACAACCGAACACTTCACCCTTCTCGCGTCATGGTTCACCAATGAAGAAGAAGTAGTCTGCTGGGGCGGACCGCTCTATCACTATCCACTTGATGAGCCTCAAATGCGCATGCTGCTGGATGAATGCCAGGGGGAACCTCCGCGCCGCAAGTGCTGGATGGCCGAAGTTGACGGTCAACTGGTTGGCCACATCGAACTCGGGTTTGACTGGCGCAACGGCAATGCCATGCTGCAGCGCGTGGGGGTCAACCCGGCGTTTCGCGGAAAAGGGCTGGCGGAACCGATGGTCCGATTGTCCGTTGATGAAGCATTTTCGTATCCACATATATTCCGGTTGGAATTGAATGTCTACAGCTTCAACCAGGTAGCCATCAAGGTGTATACAAAAGTAGGATTTGCATTTGAAGGTGTCCGCCGGTCTTCCACTATAGTTGGCAATGAACGCTGGGATGGCACCATAATGTCAATGCTGCGTTCTGAATACAGGCGGAATTGAGGCAAGTATCCCGCAATGAGAACTTTGTGACCTGGTACCGTATATAAATCTGGCGGCTAAGTGATCCAAAGACCGGACCTTTACCTGAAAGATACGCCGCCATTGGAGGACAGTATGTCAGACAAAATCCCGGTGAATCTGGGCAATGTTCAAAAAACCATGCTTCTCCCATTATGGGGAAGGGCGATGGAAACCCGCAAAAAGCATCCCCTCCTGGTGGATGAGACTGCCGTTTCCGTAATGGAAAAGATAGATTATGACTTTTCCACCATCACAAAAGGGATCAGCGCGATATCACAATACGCGTGGATCATGCGCAGCCGGAGTGTGGATAGCATCATCAGGGCGTTTCTAACCAGTCACCCAACCGGCACGATCGTTAATATCGGCTGCGGGTTGGATACCACTTTCGAACGCGTGGATAACGGTCAACTTCGCTGGTACGACCTTGACATGCCTGATTCAATCAACCTCCGCCGGAAATTTATCCTGGAATCGGAACGCCGCACATTCATATCATCATCTTTTCTGGAGAAAGAGTGGCTAGAACAGATTGATGTAAAAGACTCGGTTTTGTTTATTGCCGCGGGTGTACTGTACTATTTTGAGGAAAAAGACATCAAAACCTTTTTCAACCGTCTGGCAGAAAGCTTTCCCGGTTGTGAAGTGGCGTTTGACGCATCGTCGCCTTATGGCATAAAAATGGCCAATGAAATGGTCATTAAACGCGGTGGATTGGACGAAAAATCCTATCTGATCTGGGGTTTGGAATCTGCGGAAGACCTGGAAAAGTGGGATAACCGGTATGAAGTGCTTGATACCATTTATTACTTTAAATCAAACCGGAAATTATTACCGTTGAATATCTGGTTGATCGGTGCATTCTCAGATAGCCGACGCATCCAGTATATGGTCCACATGAAAATCCATTAAGGAGGCTGCAATGCAAAAATCGCAATTGGTCAAAATGGCTGCCAGTCGGTTCGTACTCGGGGTACTTGTTTTCCTGGCAATTTTCTTTTTGCCGGCAGGAACGTTCAATTACTGGTATGCCTGGGTCTATATGGGAGTGTTGTTCCTGCCCCTGATATTTGTTTTCTCATACCTGTTGAGAAACAACCCTGATCTTCTGGAACGCCGCATGCGTACCAATGAACGGGAAAAGAAGCAACAATTGTTTGTATTAATGTCCGGGATATTGATCACACTGGCGTACGTACTCCCGGGTTTTGACTTCCGCCTGGGTTGGTCACAGGTGCCGGTTTGGGTTGCCCTGCTGGCTGACCTTGTCGTTTTAGCCGGGTACGGATTTGTCTTCCTTGTCTTCCGCGAGAACCGGTATACATCCCGTGTGGTTGAAGTGGAAACCGAACAAACCGTCATCAGCACAGGCCCGTATGGGATCGTGCGTCACCCGATGTATCTGGGTATGGTGGCAATGTATGTTTTCTCCCCGCTGGCGCTTGGTTCATATTGGGCTATGATACCTGCCGTGCTCATCATTCCCGCGCTAATGTTCCGCCTGCTGGATGAAGAAAAAGTTTTGGCCCGTGATCTGCCCGGATACTCTGATTACATGAAAAAAGTAAACTATCATCTCTTCCCGGGGATCTGGTAGAACAGATGAAAATTCTATTCCTTACCGGGAGTTTCCGCGCCAAAGGCAACACGTCTCGCATAAATGGTCTTTTGCAGGACCATTTATGGAGGTGTGGTGAGCGAACCGGGATTGGAATGGAAATATCATCCATAAATCTATCGGAATCCAGGCTGACATTCTGCCACGGCTGCCGTGTTTGTTTTGACAGGGGCGAAACCCATTGCCCATATTGGGATGAAGTCGCCCCTGTCAAAGCAGCGATGCAAGAGGCAGACATCTGGATTCTTGCCAGCCCGGTATATGTGGACGACGTTTCCGGTTTGATGAAAACCTTTCTGGACCGGATGGCGCACGTCAACCACCGGCCGGAGTTTGCCGGCAAGTACGCCTATCTATTAACCACCTCCGGCTCCGGTTCCAGCGGACATGCCGCCCGCACCATGGCGAATACACTGCGCACCTGGGGTGTTCACATCATCGGGCAAAAGGATTTTGTCGCCGGAGCGCTTTCCACTTCGAATGAATTAAATACGCGCTTCGAAAAACAACTTGACCGGATTGCCGCAAAAATTATCGATACCTACCGCAAGGGAAAAGCGTTAATGCCTTCGATCGTTTCATTGATCTTCTTTAAGGTACAGCAGTCCCTCTGGCAGAAGAACAAAGAAGATACCATCGACTATCACTACTGGGAATCAAAAGGCTGGCTGCAGCCCGGCGTCACGTATTACATTCCCCATAAAGCCAACCCGTTGACAATTTTCCTGGGGCGTGCGGTGGGGTCGATCATCGCCCGCTTTTTCGAGTAGCCGGATCAGTTCGGGTAGGCTTTCAACCAACCATCATAGTAACCGGTATTCAATTTCCAGATCTCAGCCAGCCGGTCAGGGGCCAGGAGGTCGCCCTTAATAGCGACGCATAATTTGTCATAGTAGGCGGACAGATTCGTATCCGCGATCACATTGTTACCGGATTGTAGCGTTTCCAGGTATCCTTCCGGTATCTTGCGGCGGAAGTGCCCGATCTGCCAGGTTTTCTCACCGGCAATGGGCAGGCGGGCTAGCAGGGCATCCGGCAAAGCCAGTTTGTCAACCACATGGTAATACGGGCCGGTCTGGTACCCCGGCAGGCCGATGGCATCCAGAACTTCAACCTTGTAATTGTCGTTGTACCGCTGCCAACCCTGCTCGCTCCAGGGGAAGTCAGGGAACGGTTTGGCCAGGGTGTAATTCAGCAGTCCACGGTTCTCATAATAAGAGCCGCGTTCGTCCACCACACCGGAGGCGGGTAACAGGGCCGCCCGGTATTCCGCGCCGCTAGCCAACGGGTTGACGCCAAACGCCAGCCCAATGGCACACAGAGCGGCAGCCAGACCGGTCAATTCGCGGGGTTTTAACTCCAGACGGGTGAGGATGATCACTGCGACAAAGAACGGCGCGGCAAAGAAGCGCCCGCTCATAAAGTCACCGCCAATACGGATGATATACAGCAGGTAAAGAAGCACACCGGCAAGTATGGGGATGAATTCCCACTGACGCAATGAAATAACCAGTACAAATGCCAGCCCGATGACCAGCAGCGTCAGCGGGTCAAAGTTGAACGAGCCGAGATAATAAACCAATCCCTGCCAGTACAACACACCCTGCGCTATGCCGGTATGGATCTTTGCGTAATAAGTGTTCGGGAACGGGAAGCCGTAGTAGAACAGCGAGAACAGTTCCCAGAGGATCACCGGCAGAACGCCCAGAGCGGCGAACCCGACAGCTTTCCATGAGCGTGACTTCCAAAGCAGCCATGCCAGAAGCGGCGCGTAAAGCAGCACAATATCGAGCCGGTTCAACACGCCCAGGCTGGCGATCAATGTCAACTGGCCGATCTCTTTGGGTGAAACCTGCCGTCCGCTTTCAGTTTTCTTGAAATAGCCCGCGAAGAACCAGGCCAGGATCAGGTAGGTAAGGCATTCCTCCAACCCGGAAGTGGCGTAATCGGTAAACGCGCGGGAGAAAGTTAACAAAGCCAGTGCAGCTACCGCAGCCCACCACTCGCGTGCGATGCGGCGTGTGAAGATCATTACAGCACCCAAAGAGCAGGCTATGGAGGTGATGATCACCGTCCACGGCAGGCGGGCTGCAAGGAAAAAGCGGCCGAAAACAACGTTGACTACGCCGTAAAGGCCGGAGACCACAAAGAACCACAGGGGGTGCGTGTACGCCTGAACGCGCTCTCCCAGGTTGTAAACCGGGCCGTAGCCGTGCAGGAAATTTTCCACCACGCGAAAGGTAATATAGGAATCATCTGAAAGCCATGCGGTTCGGATGACAACAAAGAGAAATACCAGCACCGCCAGGCTGACGAAAATCCCCTCACGTTGAACGGGCTGCCGGATACTCTGTTTCTTTGTGTCAGTTTTCATAGGGCTTCCTTCCGCCCTGAATTGTACACTGTGCCACCCCAAACCCGGTAGTCTGTGCCGGTTTTCCGCTGTCAATCGCTATAATGAAAATGGTGGTTGAATATGGAAGATGATGAGCTTCGGTATTCATTGGAACGGGAACGGATGGTCCGCGAGCAGATCGAGAACCGCGGGTTGAAGAATTTTCGGCTTCTTGAAACTCTGAGAAAGCTTCCCCGGCACAAATTTGTGCAGCCGGGTGACGAAGTCTACGCCTATTATGACGAACCGGTTCCCATCGGCTACCACCAGACCATCTCTCAGCCGTACATTGTCGCACTGATGACGTCACTCGCCGCGCTGGAAGGCGATGAGACGGTTCTGGAAGTAGGTACAGGTTCCGGGTACCAGGCGGCACTTCTGGGCATGCTGTCAAAGAAGGTATTCAGCCTTGAACGTATTCCTGAACTGGCTGACCGCGCGCGCAAGACGCTGGGCGAATTGGGAATTTCCAATGTGGATGTAATTACCACTGACGGCTCGTTCGGGTATCCGCCTGCCGCTCCGTATCAGGTCATACTGGTGACCGCCGCCGCGCCGTCGGTCCCGCAACCTCTTCTGGATCAACTCGCGGAAGGTGGACGGTTGATCATCCCGGCAGGCTCGAGATCTTTACAACAATTGCAGGTATGGACCCGTACCGGCAGCCGCTTTGATAGCGAGGATATCCTGCCGGTTGCATTTGTACCGCTTCTGGGTGAGTATGGCTGGAAAGGTTCCGGGTAATCTTAAGGAGACTGTCCGGCTTATGTAAAAAAAAGCTTCGCCGGATTTCAGCGAAGCTTCATTGATCTTGTTTGGATCGATTTGCTGTTAACTTACACCTTGCTGATGGATACAAACACCGTAGGTTTACGATGGGTTTCGGCGTAAAGCACATCTTTCACGGCACGTTCCACATCCTGGGTGACGCTGCCGTTGGAATACGGAACCACTTCGGCGATTCGTTTGCGTGCCTGTTCCAACATGGATTCCGAATCTTTCAGGCCAATGAATCCTTTGGTGAAGATATCGGGTTCCTTAAACAGCCGGCCGGACATGCGGTCGATGATCACATTGACCATCACGACGCCATCCTGGGCCAGTGCTTCGCGCTCACGCATTACGTCAGCCTCAATATCGCCAACGCTGGAGCCATCAACAAATATATAACTATTGGGAATCTTTTCGGTTAACTGCATCGAGTCGGCAGTCAATTCCACAATCTGACCATTCTCAATGACAGCAATATTTTCTTCGGGAATGCCGACTTCTTTTGCCAACCGGGAGTGTTGCCGTAGTTGACGCAATTCGCCGTGCACCGGAATGAAGAATTTTGGCCGGGTGAGATGAAGCAGTAATTTCATTTCTTCCTGGCTGGCATGCCCCGAGACGTGAACCGGAGCTATGGCTTCGTAGATCACATTCGCCTGGCGCTCAAACAACCGGTTGATGGTGCGATAAACATTCTCTTCATTTCCCGGAATGGGGTGAGAAGACAAAACGACAGTATCCCCCGGCTGAATGTCAAATAGACGGTTGGTTCCGGTGGAAAGCCGCCCCAGAATGGAGGTAGGCTCACCCTGTGAGCCGGTACACATGATGACCACTTCGTGGTCTTTCATGGTCAATGCCTGATCGATCGGGACCACCAGTGTGTCGTCTATATCCAGAAAGCCCAGCTTGCGGGCAATCTTCATATTATCCAGCATACTCGGGCCGGCAAAAGCCATTTTCCGGCCGTGCTGACGGGCAGCATTCGCTACCTGCTGCATGCGTGAGATCAGCGAAGCAAAGCTGGCAATGATGATGCGCCCTTTGGCTTCACGGAATACCTTGTTGAAAGCGTCATCGATCACCCGCTCTGAAGGCGTCCAACCCGGGCGCTCCGCGTTGGTTGAATCGGAAAGCAGCGCCAGTACTCCGCGGCGCTGGAACTCCGCCAGTTTGGCGTAATCAGACGGCCAGTTGTCCACGGGAGTGTGGTCAAACTTATAGTCGCCGGAATGGACTACCAGTCCTGCCGGACATTCAATACCGAAACCAACACCATCAGGAATGGAATGGCAAACATGGAAGAATTCCACAGAGAAATGGCCAACTTTAACCTTTTCCCCGGCATTCACTGTATGCACCACGGTCTTCGATGAAAGGCCATTGCGGGCCAGTTTATTTTCAAGCAATCCGCGTGTCAAAGGCGTGGCATAGATCGGCGCGTTCACCACTTCCATCACATGATGGATGGCGCCAATATGGTCTTCATGTCCATGGGTGATAAAGATACCTTTAACCCGGTCGACTTTGTCATACAGATACTTAAAATCGGGGATGATGTAATCCACCCCGAGCATGTCATTCTCAGGAAACATCAGCCCGGTATCCACCAGGATAATGTCATCCTCATATTCGTAGGCCATCATATTCTTGCCTACTTCACCCATCCCGCCCAACGGGATAATGCGCAATGATTTGTTAACCATTTTGTTCGTTTGATGTCTTTCTTTTCTCATACTGTACCATAACCTTCGATCGCGCGTTTGGCATGTCAATCGAAGCATTTAAAGAATAAACCCGGCAATATTTCGCCGGGGATGCTTGCCTACAAAAAGCCCGATAAAGGAAATCCCTCTACAACTTGCTTTCCATCGGCCGGATAATTCCGGCAATCATGAATATATCACATAAGGAAAGCGGCGTCAAAGTCTCTCTCAAACAACTGTAGAGGCTTGAGTAGAAACCCGGAGAAACTTTTTCACGTGTCAACCTGTCTTATCTGACGTGGTGCCAGTCAAATATATTTCAATAAGTATTTCAGGCTAACCCGGAAAATATGTTTGAAACCAAATGCTAGCATGCTACGTATGTTGGATATAACTTTTATCAGGATTTTGACATGAGTATCTTCCCTATTTTTGAAACTTCACAAAAAAATACCTCGAGGCCGGAAGGCTCTCCGATGATCGAATTACGGGGTGTGATCAAGAACTATCAAACCACCTCCGGTGAATACCCTGTGCTTAAGGGTATCGATCTGGAATTCGGCGCCGGCGAGTTTGCCAGCATCATCGGTAAATCCGGCAGCGGCAAGACGACTCTGCTAAATATGATCACCGGGATCGACCGCCCCACCACCGGTGAAGTGTGGGTCAACGGTTCACCCCTGCATAAAATGAGCGAAGGACAGATGGCCCGCTGGCGCGGGAACAATATGGGTATTGTGTTCCAGTTCTTCCAGCTTCTGCCCACCCTCTCGATCATGGAAAACCTGCTGCTGGCCATGGATTTCAGCGGCAAGATCCCGCCATCTGAGCGCAAGCAGCGTGCCGAATATTTGCTTGACCTGGTTGAACTGCGCGACCATGCCGATAAGCTGCCTCTCGCCCTTTCCGGCGGACAGCAACAGCGTGTGGCCATTGCCCGCGCGCTGGCTAATGATCCCCCGGTGCTGATCGCGGATGAGCCCACCGGCAACCTCGATTCTAAAACGGCCGAATCGGTTTTTGAACTGTTCACCAAACTGGCTGCCCAGGGGAAGACGATCATCATCGTTACCCACGATGACAGCCTGGCGCACCGGACAAAAAGCACAACCATGATCTCAGACGGCGTGGTTGTCGACGAGTCCACACCGTTGGCGGTGTAAATTGGTTCAGTTTACCCGCTGGCGTAAAGTATGGGCTGATTTCTGGAGCAACAAAACCCGCACTCTGTTGATGGTCTCCACCATCCTCGTGGGGGTTTTTTCTGTCGGCCTGGTAAACAATATGGGCCGTCTGATGAACCAGGATATGGACAATGATTACAATTCATCCAATCCGTCGGAAGCACAGCTTTCCGCCTACCCGTTGGATGAAGACTGGGTACGCAGCATCCGCGATGTGCCTGGTGTGGGCGAAGCCGAAGGCGTGATTGAATTGATCGCCAAGTGGGTGACGCCATCAGGCACGACCACCAATATTGATTTCTATGCCATCGATTCATTTGAAAAGAAACGTTTGGACGCGCCCAAACCAGTACAGGACGGCGGGGAAATACCGCCATTAAAACATCACAGTGTGGTGTTTGACCGCTCCGCGGAAAGCCTGGGCATGAAACCGGGTGACACGATCAAAGTGGAACTCCCCAACGGCGAAAAAAGGGAACTCACATTTTCCGGTTATGTGCACAATTCAACCGCTTTTCCCTACGCGATGTCGGGTGTGGTGACGGGGTATGTCAACCGCGAAACCGGAAAATGGCTGGGCGCGGAAGACGGATACAACCGAATTCTGGTCAGCGTGGCCGAAAACCCCACTGACCGCGACCACGTGGGCAATGTGATTAAAAAAATCACCGACCGGTTTGACCGCGCGGGTCTTACCAACTACGGCGTTTCCATGTATGACCCGGGTCACCATTTCGCCTGGCAGATAACCCAGGGTGTGATCTTCATTCTCAGCTTCTTTGGCTGGTTAACGGTAGTTCTGAGCGGCTTCCTGATCGTCAACACCATTGTCGCGTTGATGATGCAGCAGACAAAGCAGATCGGCGTGATGAAAGCCATCGGGGCGGGAATGGAACAGATACTCCCGATGTACCTGGTACTTTTGATGGGTTTCGGGCTGCTGGCGTTTTTGGTCTCTGTTCCCCTCTCTGCCTGGGGAGCGGCCGTCATGAACGGTTTTATGGGAAATATGCTGAATTATGACGTGTCTCCCACAACCCTGTTCCCGGATATCGTTTTACTGCAAGGGTTGATCTCATTTCTCGTGCCGGTTCTGGCTGCCGGAATACCGGTTCTTAACAGCCTGCGCAGACCGGTACGTGAAGCACTGAGTGACTTTGGCATGAGCGCCGGTTCAAAGCCCAAAACAGGAATGGAATCGAAAGCGGAATTTGTTCCGCGCCCTATTCTGCTGTCACTGCGCAATGCCTTCCGCAAGAAAGCCCGCACCTCCCTCACCTTCTTTACCCTGGTGCTGGCTGGAGCGATCTTCATCGCGGTGTTCAACCTGTGGTCCAGTTTTGACAAAGTCATGGTCGATATTCAGGGATATTACCTATCGGACATTAATATTGTGCTAGAACACTCCTATCCGTTCAAAATGGTCTCCAACGTTGTAAAGACGGTTCCAGGGATACAGGGAGTGGAAGGTTGGTTGACAGCTGAAGGCAAGCTGCAAAAACCCGACGGAAAGAAAGAAGACTCAGTCGTTTTTGTTGCCCCGCCTTCTGATTCAACATTGATCAAACCCATGATGGTCTCCGGCCGCTGGCTCACTCCGGATGACCGAAACGCCATTGTCATCGGCAACCACTTGCTGAAGATCCGCCCCGACCTGAAAATCAATGACTGGGTAAAGATCAAGATCAATGATAAGTGGACCAACTGGCAGATCATCGGGTTCTACCGCATGCCGGGAAATGTTGACCCGCCGTTGGTCTACACGAATTATGAATACCTCGGCTACACTACTGGCATGCCCAACCGGGTGTTCGAATTGCGCGCCATCACGTATGAACACGATGGAGTGTCACAATCCACGATCTCGGAAGCACTCCAGAAGGAACTGAAACGGCGTAAGATCGGCGTTTCTTATGTTCAAACCGCGTCCGAATGGTTTTCACAGCAAAAGAGCACCACAGATGTGCTGGCGTATTGCATGCTGATCATGGCTGTGCTGATCGCTGTTGTGGGTGGACTGGGTCTTTCCAACACCATGAACCTGAATGTGTTGGAGCGCACCCGTGAGATCGGAGTGATGCGCGCCATCGGCGCGTCCAACTGGAATATCCGGTTGATCGTTGTGATGGAAGGTATTGTCATCGGGTTGCTCAGTTGGGTTCTCGGGGTGGCGTTATCCATACCCTTTACCTATCTGTTGGATTACGGGGTGGGTATCTCGATCTTCCAGAGTCCGTTGGATGCTGTGTTCTCCTGGACAGGGTCACTGGTATGGCTGTTCGGTATCCTGATCCTCGCGACGATCTCCAGCCTTGCCCCTGCGTCACACGCGTCCAGTATTCCCATTCGGGAAACCCTGGCGTACGAATAAGAAATTAATACATTGAATTTTGACAGGTTGGGTCATGACCCAACCTGTTTTTATTACTCTATTGACATGTCAATATTGACATAGTATACTGATGACATGCTGAAATATATCCTGCTGGGTTTCCTGGATTACGGCCCGATGACCGGTTACGAGTTGAAACAGACCATCGACAACTCCACCGGCCACTTCTGGCACGCCCATCACAGCCAGATCTACACCACCCTGCGCCAGATGGAAAAAGACGGCCTGGTGACCTCTGATTTTGCCAGCGCGGATGACGCCCTGCGCCGACGTGTGTATACCATAGCTGAAGCCGGAAAGACCGAGCTGACACAATGGCTTGATACCCCGTTAGAAGAGATCCAGCCATTGAAAGAAGAATTTTTGGTGAGGTTATTCTTCTCCGGCAAACGTGATCCGCAAAAAGTCCTGGAAGAACTGGCCATTCAGCAGAAACTCCATAAATCCACGTCCAAAGTGTACGAAAAAATGCAGGATGCCATCTGTCATTACGGGCATCCGCAGACAGGGAATTTGTCAGACCAGCAAAAGTTCTGGAACCTGACCCTCGAAATGGGCATGATGTACGAAAAAATGTATCAGGAATGGCTGGAAAAGGCGATAGACGTTGTAAAAAGTAAATAGATTCTCTTTTTTTGCCTAATTATGTCAATTCTGACATGTAATAAATAACAAGGAGTAAAAATGAAAGTCATTGTATTAAACGGCAGCCCCAAAGGTGACCTCAGCGTCACCCTGCAATACGCCCGCTATCTGGAAAAAATCAACCCGCAGCATACATTCATCTACGAAAACATCGGACTGCAGGTGAAACACCTGGAAAATGACCCTTCAGCCTTCAACGCGGTGATTGACCGGGTCCGCCAGTCAGATATTGTTCTGTGGGCGTTTCCCCTGTATGTTTTGAGCGTTCATGGCAATTACAAACGCTTCATCGAATTGATCTCGGAACGCGGCGCAAAGGATGCCTTCGCCGGAAAATACACCGCCACTCTCTCCACTTCCATTCATTTCTACGACCACACCGCCCACAACTATATGCACGCCGTATGTGACGACCTTGACATGAAGTTTGTGGATTTCTTTTCGGCCGATATGAATGATCTGCACAAAGAAGAATACCGCCGCCAGTTGGCGTTATTCGGCCAGCGCCTATTCACCGCTGTGGAAAACCAAACGTCTGTCCAGAAGCAATACCTGCCGCTGCAAAAACGGGATTTCATCTACATGCCGGGAGCCGTCCCCGCCCCTCTCAAAACCGACGGCCGCAAAATCGTCATTTTACATGATGAAAATGACGCGCGCAGCAACCTGCGGAAGATGGTCAACCGGGTGGAACAGCGCTTTGGGGGCAATGCCACTGTAGTCAACATCCGTGAATTGAACATCAAAGGTGACTGCCTGGGATGCCTGATCTGCGGTTCCGCGAACCATTGCTTCTATGAAGGTAAGGATGATTACATCGAGTTCTACCGAAATACGATAATGACCGCCGATATTCTGGTGTATGCCGGCAGCATCGTTGACCGCCAGCTTTCCGCCCGCTGGAAGACATTCTTTGACCGCATCTTTTTCAATTCACACCAACCGGTATTGCAGAAAAAGCAGGCCTTCCTGCTGGTATCCGGCCCGCTAAGCCAGGTTCCCAACCTGCAGGAAATCATGTCCGCGTTCTTCGAATTCCAGGGCGCGAATTTCCTGGGCTTCATCAGTGACGAATCCGGCACATCCGCCGAAATCGACGCACTGATTGACCAGAAGGCGGCTGACGCATCGGAAGCTTCCGTTAACGGTTACCTGCGCCCCGAAACCTTCCTGGGTATGGGCGGCATGAAGATCTTCCGCGATGATATCTACGGCCGGCTGCGTACAGTTTTCATGGCGGACCACAAAGCTTACAAACGGCTCG
This sequence comes from uncultured Leptolinea sp., assembly GCA_964404415.1. Classification (GTDB taxonomy): domain Bacteria; phylum Chloroflexota; class Anaerolineae; order Anaerolineales; family Anaerolineaceae; genus Leptolinea. The sequence goes on from CAYOKC010000057.1 coordinate 22,097, forward strand.
GGTTCTATAAAACCTTCCCCCAGAACGATTTCGGGATCATGATGCTAAACACATTCGGCGCGCCGCTGGTCAACATACCGGCCATCCGTGCGAAGTTTGACGAGCGCATGAAGGAAGAGATGGTCAAACCGCTGCAGCGGGTGGTGGAAAAGACCGGGGCGTAATCAGGTTCCCCGATGGATGAGCCTGTCGACACTTGCACCACGCTGCGCTTTGTGCAGTGCAGGTGACCCAGGTGGTACAGGCATGCTCAGGTAGCGGATAAAAATTGTAGGTTGGGTCATGTGAACTGCACCCCAAAAGTTGGACAACACCAACAGAAAGG
>CAYOKC010000058.1:0-22015 GCA_964404415.1 uncultured Leptolinea sp.
CCACGTGCTGCCCGTCCCCATGATGAACATCCTCAATGGCGGCGCGCACACCGCCTGGCAGTCCACCGACGCCCAGGAATTCATGGTCATGCCCTTCGGCGCTTCCTCCTTCGCGGAAGGTCTGCGCTGGGGTGCCGAGATCTACCACACCCTGAAATCCGTGCTCAAAGCCCGCGGCTACATCACCCTGGTTGGTGACGAAGGCGGTTACGCCCCGGCCCTGAAAGCCAATGCCGAAGCCGTGGAAGTCATCCTCGAAGCCATCGAAAAAGCCGGTTTCAAAGCCGGTGTCGGCGAACAGGTTGCCATCGCCCTTGATCCCGCCGCTTCCGAACTGTACGACGAAGAGACCAAGACATATAATCTGCGCAAAGAAGGCAAGAAATTGACCGGCGAGCAGATGGTCGACTTCTGGAAGAGCTGGGTCAACCAGTACCCGATCGTCTCCATCGAAGACGGTCTGGCTCAGGATGACTGGGACTCCTGGAAACTGATGGTCAAAGAACTGGGCAGCAAGATCCAGATCGTGGGTGACGACCTGCTGGTCACCAACCCCGAACGCGTGCGCCGCGCCATCAAAGAAAACGCTGCCAATGCTCTGCTCGTCAAACTGAACCAGATCGGTTCCCTGACCGAGACCATCGAAGCCGTTGAAGCCTGCCAGCGCAACGGATGGCGTGCCGTCACCTCCCACCGCTCCGGTGAGACCGAAGACAGCACCATCGCCGACCTGGCTGTAGCCCTGAACATGGGTCAGATCAAGACCGGCGCCCCCGCCCGCTCTGACCGTGTAGCCAAATACAACCAGCTGCTGCGCATCGAAGCCGAACTCGGCGACACCGCCGCGTACGCCGGCTGGAGCGCCATCCGCCGCTAGTATTTATTAGCTTGAGATGAGAGACTGTCCGCGAGGGCAGTCTCTTTTTTTCTCCCTATAATTAAGTCAAGAGTTCATCAACCATGGAGGGAAATATTATGGAGAAAACCACTCTGGAAATTGCCACAGACATGCGGAATGCCATCAACCACGCCTTCGCCGCGCATATTGAAAACCCGAAGTCACCGGAAGATGCCATCCGGTTCTGGGACAAGAAGACACCGTATGTGGTCCACCCGATCTGGTGCGGGATGACCTTGTTGACAGAGACCCAATTGCCGGAAGACATCCGCCTGCCTGGATACCAGGCGTTGATCTGGCATGATGTTCTGGAAGATACCAACCTGCCGCTTCCTGAGGGGACAGATTTTGAGGTTGCCCGGCTGGTGGGAGAAATGACATTCAGCAGCTTCAAAGAAGAACAGGAACTGATCGAAAGCAAGGAAAGCGTGGTGAAATTGCTCAAGTTGTATGACAAGGTATCCATCCTGCTGGATGCCGTCTGGATGAAAGATGAAAAGTGGAATAACCTGGTGGATTACACGTTGAAACTGCGCCAGTTTGTGCTGGAATCGTATGGCGACCTGAATATTGTCAAAATCGCCGGGGCGGTCTGTATCCGCCGGTAATTTGACTTGCTTTCAGATCGTGAAATAACCTGCCAGTACGTTGTAAAGATCAATCCCCGCTTCCCGCGAGTACATCCCTCTGAAGCGGGCGATTTCATGATGGTCACTATTCAAAAGAAGGATATAGATGTGCTCTTCATCCGTCATTTCAAGTGACCGGGTGAAGTTCACTTTGTGAAGATATAAAGGGATCGTCCGTTCACGGGTAAGTGGATTGGGAATCCCGGCCCGCATCCCCTCATTGATAAACCATTTGTAAAGGTTTTGCCGGTCTTCGATCACCGGTAGTTCATAATAGACCAACCCGGGATATAGCTTCTCCCAATCCATCACATAAGGAATCCAGGAATTGATCTCGGCTTGCTGCCATTGCTGAAAGGCGATAAAAACCAGATTCATTTTCCCCTTGAAATCATCAGGCAATGTCTGTTTTTGCCGCAGAAGGTTTGACCCTGTGACTTCAGGGAATGTCACCATTTCACGCTCACTTTTTCGGGTTGTTTATTTCATCCAGGATCTGCAAAATCCGGGAATTTTCCGGGATATCAGTCATTGAATTACCATAATGTAAGAAACGGATGATGCCTTTCTGATCTAAAACCAGAAGGGCGGGCAAACGCCCCATGCGCATGATTTTGACTTCCTGGTGATAGCTATTCGCTATTACGGAATCCGGGTCTGAAAGCCCTACCATTTGCAACTCTTCGATCTCCCATGTGCGCTTGAAGGATTCCGGCGAGTTGGGTCCGAGGATGACCACTTCCGCGTCGCGGTTAACAAATTCCGCATAGTCATGGCCCATTTGCACCATGTGCCTCCGGCAGAATGGGCAAACAAGGCTGCGGTTTAATACGAGAACCACATTCTTTTTCCCCCTGAAATCAGAAAGCCGGACTTTCCGGTCTTTTGTATCTGTCAATTCAAAATCAGGGGCAATATCTCCCTGTGCTATTCCGGATTTTTCACTTACCCTGGAAGAATTGATCATCAAGCCTATCCTTTTTGCTCTTTATTTATTATTTTCCACTTTTCGCATGAACAGGTCAATTGCCTGTAAAACTTGAGTTCCCTGTTCATCCAGGCTGATGGTTGACGGATTGTCGCCTTCCTGGTTGCCATACCAGCCGAAGCCGGCGTGGTTGCCGCCTTCGATCACCAGCCATTCCGTTGACGGTGGAAACCGCGGGTGAAACTTTTCGCGGTCTTCCGCGGTGACCAGACCGTCATTCTCTGCGAAAACCGCCAACACGGGAATGTTGGAGGAAGACAATTTTGAATCAGCAGGATAGGATGCCAGAAAAACGATACCCGCGATGGAAGCCGGGTTCTGTTCGGCGTACTGCGCGGCCATGGTTCCTCCCAGAGAATGACCGGCGATCACCCAGCGGGTGACTTCCGGGTGATCTTTTATTACTCCCGTTGCTTTGTCAGGTCCGAAGACAGCCAGGTTGAGCGGCATGGGAACGATAGCCGACGGCCAGCCTTTTTCTGCCAGACCGGCTGCCATGGGCGCGTACGAGCGGTAGTCCACACGCCCGCCGGGATAGAAGATGAACCCGGTTTGGGATGGCTCTTCCACGGGCTGGAACCAGGTGTATCCGCCGGATGTTACCTGAACTTTTTCTGTGCTTTCCAGATAAGGCAAAGCTTCCGGCAGCGGGCCGACCGGTGAGAGGGTGAAGAGATATACACCGACAAAAATGATCACCAGCCCGAAGATATACACCACGGCTGCGCGGATGGGATTTACCCGGGGTTTGTTGGTCTTTTTCTTACGGATCATCGCAATTTTTCCTGTGCTGTTTTCCAGATGGTATCAAACATATCAACGGTCAGCCGGCCGGTTTGCGTGTTCTGGCGGCTGGGGTGATAGGATGCCAGCAGCCAGGGCAGTCTGCCGCCGGGTTGGTAGAACAAACCGTGACCAAATGTATAGCCGGACGGTTTCAATCCGAGCAGTGAAAGGGTTTCATTAAAGGCAATAGACCCCAGAGCCACGATTCCCTGCAGGTTTGAAAGCAAATCCATTTCCTGTTTTAAATAAGGCAGGCAGTTGGCGATCTCATCCCGGGTGGGTTTATTATCCGGTGGTGCGCAGCGGCCAACCGCGGATATAAAACAATCGTGCAGGGTCAGGCCGTCTTCCCGATGACTGGCCAGCGGCTGACTGGCAAACCCCGCCCGGTACAGAGCCGGGTAAAGAAAGTCACCGGAAGCGTCGCCGGTGAACATTCGTCCGGTGCGGTTGGAACCGTGAGCTCCGGGAGCCAGTCCCACGATCAGCAGGCGGGCTGAAGGGTCGCCAAAGCCGGGAACGGGTTTTCCCCAGTACTCCTGGTCACGGTAAGCCCGGCGCTTTTCACGGGCAACTTGCTCCCGCCAGGCAACAAGGCGCGGGCAGCGGCGGCATGCTGTGATGGTTTCTTCCAGATCAGATATTGAGCCTGTTTTCATACTACTAATGATACAGGATTGCTAAATGGAGATCAGGCAAACCGACGCCAGACAGGCGGCAACGCCAACCCATTGCTGGCGGGAGACAGGTTCTTTGAGCACTATTGTTGTAATGATCACGGTGACGGCCGGCCCCAGCGATGAAAGCACGGCGGCCACGTCAAGCCTGGTGAACTGCCTGGCGAGAACATAGAAGATGTTTCCGCCCACATCCAACACACCGCATACCAGCGCCGGAAGATTGGAGAATATTCCGGGGAATTTCTGGCGGTTTAATAAAACCAGAGAGATCCCGGTTGCCAGTGCCACCAGCCGGGATATCACCAGCGGGGTGAACACATACCCGCGTTCCACATTCCCCAGCAGGATCAACCAGCCGGCAAACCCGACACCCGCCAGCACAGCCAGTGAAAAACCGTTCTTTCCGGCTGGATGGTCTGATTCGCCTGTGGAAACCAGCCAGATACCCAGAATAGCAAGGATAAAGCCCGCCAGCTTGAATTGCGAGGGAAGACCTTCCAGGAAAGTGCTGAATAAAACCGGAACGGCGGTACCTATAACAGCCGTGGTGGGTGCAACGACCGCCGCGTTGCCAATTGCCAGAGAACGGTAGAACATCGCGATACCCAGTGCGCCGCTCAATCCGCCCAGCGCCGCGAAGATGATCCCGCGGGTGGACGGCATGGGCTCACGAAAGATCAGGGCGGTTACCCCCATGAAGATCAGACCGGAGAACGCGGAGAGGAATAGAACCTGATACTGGCTTTGTTTGCGTGAGGCATACCCGCCGGCAAAGTCACCGGCGCCCCAGACGAGGGCGGAAAACAGACCGAAGATGATACCGAGAAGTGATGAGGATGCGGGCATGGCGGTGATGAATACTCCTGAGGAAATTATCAGGAGTGATTGTAAGCGATTATTGAGAATCTACCTGATCTCAGGCGGGGCTTCAATCGTACTATCCGGCCGCACCAGAAGGTCAAATTCGGTGTCGATCCAACCGTAATAACCGGCGATCTTCCGGTAGTTATTATCTGCCACAAATTTCCGCAATTCCGGTGAGCTTGCCGGGCTGAGTATGACAACTTCCGGCGGGTTGGAGCGCATTTCGGAAAAGTGCGCGTCAACCAGGGTATTGAAATCTTCCGGGAACATGCCGGATTTGCGGTAGAAGCTGTCATAGTCACCCATGTCGACTGTTTCACCGGAGTATTCGTCTTTGAAAAGATGAATGTCTTCCGTCCAGATGGGCGATGTCTTATTGACCTGCTTGAGGAACGCCATCGTATCGGATGCCCGCTCCCAACTGTCCTTCAACGTCAGCAGTGGTTGCACCGGGCTGAACCCTGCTCCACTGATGAAAAGAACGACCACAATGGCAACCGGGAGCAGCGTTTCCCGGTAAGGAACGCGGTCATGATACCGGAGGAAAAGGAACCAGGCAAAAATGATCAGCGGATAGTAATAGTGGATTCCGCCGCCCGCGCCGTTAAGGTAGAAGGCGATCACGGTGGTGACGAAGATGAAAGCCAGCCCGAGCGTCCAGGCGGTCAACTCGGCGCGTTCTTCTTTTTTGGGTGACAGGCGGATCAGCAACGCCAGCCCGAAAAGCAGAAAGATCGTCAGACCGGTTGTGGCGGTCATCTGTGTGCCGAGGAAAACGTCAAAGAAAAGTTTTTCTCCCAGGTCTTTATAGAAACCGAAGAAATGATTGAAGTACAGGAGAAAATCAAAATTGAAATACCGGCCCAACAAGCCGCCGAAAATCAGCAGCCCGCCCGCGGCGGTTAATAGGAAGGAAACCAGCCGTTGCTTCATATTGGTTCTGGAGACAGCCAGCCTGACCAGGAACAAAATTCCGGCAGAAGCCAGCGTGGGGCCGTACCGCCAGTTGCTCAGGAAGGTGCACATCAACGCGACACCGGCCAACAACGAATACAGCCAGGTGACCCTCTTACCGGTGACGGCTTTTTCCATGAATAGCATGGTCAACACCAGGAACAGGGCGGCGCTGGTTTCTGTTTGACCGGTGATGATCACCTGGTTATACGCGATCAATGTGAAGTCCAACACAATAGCGGCCAGCAGGGCAAGTTCCAACCGAGCGAGGGTTTCGCCCCGGATGATCCACCAGGCGGCGAGGAACGCCGTCAGTAAAAAGGCTGGCACCGTCCAGCGCAGGATGACGGTGGGGATATTGATCCATAACAGGAAGGATTTGAGCAGCGCGTCCATCGGGCCGTGTGACATATTGATGAACGCGGTTATCGCATTGTCATAAATATTCAAACCGGCGCCCAGCGCCAGCGCGTGCAGCCACTTGGTGGATTCACGCAATTCCAGTTCCATCGGAAAGAATAGCGCGCTGATAACCGGTAGCACCGCGTAGACGGCCAGAGCAGGCAGAATGAAAGCCCGATACCGGGCCCAACCCGTGGTAATCACCCCTGTCAGCGAATTGTTGTTTTCCGAAACATCCGGTGATGACACTGACAACAACAGGCCGCCCAAAAACAGCGTTTCAGCCGCGAGCAGGGCGGAGACAATGAAAAAGACCAGGTCAACGGTCCGCGAGGGTACCGGTGACGGGACGTTTGCCGTCACTTCGCCATATTGTTCTTCCCGCAAATCCACTGTATCGCGGGTCCATTCGAGCGAGTACCGGGCGGATGTGAAATCCGGTCCATTGGAGAAGAGCAGGGTGATATGGGTTGGCTCAACCTTCGGGCGGGGAATTTCAAAACTGATCCGGCAGGACTGGTCCGGGGCGGAGATTCGTCCGGCCTCCACCTGACAGGATCCTTCGGTTAGCGCGGTGTTCAGGGGGACGACACTTTCCCCAAGGCGAACCTCCACCAGTTCAACCGGGGTGTTGTCTACCGGTGAGATCGTCAGGCGGGTATGGTCCGGTACCGGGGTATGGAAGGGTACCAGATAGACCAGGCATATTGCCACGAGAAATTCAATTATTAATATTCCGCCGAGTTTTTTACCGGAAAAACGCGCAACGGCGGGTTTCAGACGCGGGTTGACCAGGAAGAAAAAGACCAGTCCAAATCCGGCCAACAATCCGGGAAACAGAAGAAACACCTGCAGTGGTTGGCGGTACAGGCCTTTCAGCAGAAATACCGGTACCCATACCGCGGCGGGGATGGCTTCAATAAGAGCTATGAAAACTTTTTTGACAATACGCATGGTTATTTTTCCGGGAGTTTATATTTAAACAGGCCGTGATCAAGGATATGGCTCAATTTTACATGGATTACGGATCAAATCATCGCGGGTAGTGATGATTTTTTGAGTTTCTACAGGATCAGCATGGCATCGCCAAAGGAGAAGAAGCGGTACTGCATCTCAATGGCGGCCTGATAGGCAGATAGTACGCGCTCGCGCCCGGCAAACGCGCTGACCAGCATCACGAGCGATGATTTCGGCAGGTGGAAGTTGGTCACCATGGCATCCACGGCTTTGAAGGTGTATCCCGGCAGGATGAACAGGCCGGTGGAACCCTGGTAGGGCGACACAAGCCGACCGTCCGGGGCGCTTTGCGCCGCGCTTTCAAGTGTGCGTACGCTGGTGGTGCCCACGGCGATGACGCGACCGCCGGAGGCTTTGGCCGCGTTGATCTGCGCGGCGGTCTCGGGCGTCACCTCACACCATTCGGTGTGGATCACATGCTCGTCGGCATTGTCTTCGGTCACCGGGGCGAAGGTATCCAGCCCCACATGCAATGTGACTTCCGCCAGCCCGACTCCCATTCCATTAAGGCGTTCCAGTAGTTCCGGGGTGAAATGCAGCCCGGCGGTGGGGGCGGCAGCCGAACCGGGTTGGTCGGCGTACACCGTCTGGTAGCGGTCAGGGTTATTCAGTCGTTCATGAATGTACGGAGGGAGCGGCATTTCGCCGTTATGTTCCAGAAAGCCCTCCACAGGCTCCGCAAAGCGCACCTGGCGGCGCGAACCGCCCAGGTCGGCTTCAATATCCACCGCGGTCCCATTGGCCAGCCGCAAGGTTTTGCCGGGCATCAGGCGTTTTCCGCCCACCAGCGCTTCCCAGGTGAGGGTATCCAGCCGTTTTAACAGCAGCAATTCCACCCTACCGCCGGTCTCTTTTTGCGCGAAGACGCGCGCCGGTATCACGCGGGTACGGTTGACCACCAGCAGGTCGCCGGGCCGAAGGTAATCGGTGATGTTCCAGAAGGTGGTGTGGGTGAGGTCTGGTTTGGACCGGTCCAACACCAGCAAACGGGAGGAGTGGCGGGGTTCTACCGGCGTCTGGGCAATGCGCTCAGGCGGAAGGTGGTAATCGAAATCGCTGGTTTTCACGGTCTATATCAGTCTGGGCTGGTTGTTATCCGGGAACATAACGCCAAAGTGTTCGTAGGCGGCGCGGGTGGCCACCCGGCCCTGCGGGGTGCGATCAATAAAACCGAGCTGCAGCAGGTAGGGCTCCACTACGTCCATGATGGTATCGGGTTCTTCGCTGATCGAGGCGGCGATGGTATTTAAGCCCACCGGGCCTCCGTTATATTTTTCGATGATGGTCATCATTACCCGGCGGTCGACGTCATCCAGGCCGAGTAGGTCAACATTCATCAGGTTGAGGGCTTCGCCGGCCACAGTGCGCGAGACGTGCCCATCCGCCCTTACCTGGGCGAAATCACGTACGCGGCGCAGCAGGCGCAGGGCGACTCGCGGAGTACCGCGCGCCCGGCGGGCGACTTCTTCCACACCGTCTTCATCCACGGTGACCTTCAACTTGCCGGCCGCGCGGGTGATGATATCGCGCATCGCGGGCATGTCATAGTAATCCAGGCGGTAGACCGCGCCAAAGCGGGCTCGCAGCGGCGAGCTGACCAGCGCCAGCCGGGTGGTGGCCCCGATGACGGTGAAGCGCGGCAATTTCAACCGGATGGAGCGGGCCGATGGCCCCTTGCCAATGATGATATCCAGCGCGTAGTCTTCCATCGCCGGGTAGAGCACTTCTTCGATGGCGCGGCCAAGGCGGTGGATCTCGTCAATGAACAGTACGTCACCTGCGTGAAGGTTGGTGAGGATGGCTGCCAGGTCTCCGGCGCGTTCCACAGCGGGACCCGCGGTGATCTTGATATTGACGCTCATCTCGTTGGCCAGAACATGCGCCAGTGTGGTTTTCCCCAAACCGGGTGGGCCGTAGAAGAGCACATGGTCAAGCGGTTCACTCCGCCTTCTGGCCGCCGCGATCAGGATCTTCAGATTTTCTTTCACCTGATTCTGGCCGATAAGTTCGTCCAATGTATGCGGGCGCAGGGCCAGGTCGTTGCGGTCGTCAGGGCGTTGTTCGGGTTGGATGATCCGATCCGGGGTTTCTTCCATGGAGAAAATTATATCAGGCTATAATAAGCCCGAAAGGAAACGCCATGTCCAATATCTACCCCTCCCCCCATCCATTGGTAGCCCATAAACTTTCCATCCTGCGGGATGTCAACACTGAACCGAAGAAATTCCGTCAACTCGTGCGCGAACTGGGCACCCTGTTGACCTACGAAGCGACCACCGACCTGCAGATGGTACCTGTTGATGTGCAAACCCCCATGGGAACGGCGAAGTGCCACGAACTGGCTATGAAGATCGGCCTGGTCCCTGTGCTGCGCGCCGGTCTGGGATTGGTGGAGGGTGTCTGGGAACTGATCCCCACTGCGGAGGTCTGGCACATCGGCCTATACCGCGATGAAAAAACACTGAAGCCGGTGGAATACTACAACAAATTACCGATTGAACCTACTGTCTCTGTATGCCTGCTGCTGGACCCGATGCTGGCCACTGGCGGTTCGGCGGTAGCCACGGTGGACATACTGAAACGCTGGGGCGTGAAACGCATTAAATATATGGGGCTGATCGCCGCGCCTGAGGGCATCAACACGCTGCAGAAAGCCCATCCGGATGTGGATATCCACATCGCCGCGGTGGATGAGCGCCTGAATGAAAAGGGCTATATCGTCCCCGGGCTGGGCGACGCGGGTGACCGTCAATTCGGCACGGCGTAATCGAGAAGTTCCAAATGTAGTTTGATCACAACCATAATTGATTATCGGACTATCGATCCCTGCGCCAGTCGAAGGGATCGTATCTTTTGCTTAGCTTTAGACATATAGTATTTGTACGTCAAGAATCTCCCCAACCCCTCTTCACGAAGAGGGGCTTTGTGCAGTTCCTACCAGGCAACACTTCGATTGGTTAAGGCGAAATACTTCTGTACTGGCGTGTGGATAAATTCAGCATAGAGACTTATTTTGTACTTCTTATGGATGTGCCTCTGTTCGGCGGGGCTTCGCCCCCCTTTGTGAAGGGGGGTAAGGGAGATTCGCCCCGGGGAATCAACTCATCCATACTTAATAAAAAAGCGGCTGCCAACATTTTACAGCCAGTCGTTATCACATTTTTTCTAAATATTATTTCACCGATTCTTCCGCCGAGTTGATGATTGCGATGAAATCGAGTTTCAGTCTGGCACACTAAACTCTCCCTTTGATCACTTGACAACTCCATAAAAATATCCTAAAATGTAAACACTGTAAACAAAATATAACAGCATATATAAATGGAAACAATGCAAACACATATCGACCGAAAACACGAATTCACGCGCACGGAAATCAAGGACGCTGCCCGCCAGCTCATGGCTGAACTTGGAACGGCTGGCATTTCGCTTCGTGGTATCGCCCGAAGAATGGACATTACCGCGCCGGCTATCTACCGGTACTTCCCCAACCTGGATGACCTGATCACAGCCCTGATCGTCGACGACTTCAATGATCTGGCCGATACCCTCGAGTCTGCCCGCGCATCCAGCGTTGAGGCTGGAAAGAGAACGCCGGATCAGATTCTTTCGGTATTGAATTCCTACCGCGAATGGGCCTTGCAAAAACCGGTCGATTTCCAATTGATCTACGGCAACCCGATCCCCGGGTACGTGGCTCCCTCAGATATCACCGTTCCGGCGGTTATCCGCGGTTTCCGCGTCATAGTGCAGTTGATGGCAGAAGCCATGGCAAATGGAGATTTGGTTCCAACACCGGATTATGGCAAAATTCCAGCCCCTGCGAGGGGAGCCATGGAGCCAATCACATTGATCGATGGCTATGACGTGCCGGTAGAGGCGGTCTACCTTGCTACAGTGGGCTGGCCGATGATCCACGGCATCATTATGCTGGAGCTTTTCAATCATCTCCAGCCCATGACTGGAAATGTGGAAGTTTTCTACCAGATTCAAGTGGTCAACCTGCTGAAATCGATGGGCATGAAGTTCTAACGGGTTTATAAAACCCGGATTTGTACACAAAGCCGCCTGAAGGGGCCGGCTTATTTAAAGCTGCTGCCATACCATGGCAGCCCTGTTCAACGCACCTATTTTCAGGAGAATAGAAAATGAACGAAGGAAATATACATGTTGTTTTTGGCAAAGGCCCGGTCGGGCAATCGGTGGTGGAGGAGTTGGTCAAAAAGGGAAAGTCCGTGCGTCTGGTAACCCGCAGCGATGGGGCTAAAAACATGCCAGCCGGGATCGAGATAGTGGAAGGCGACGCCACCGATCCGGCAAGCACACGAAAATTGTGCGCAGGTGCATCGGTCGTTTATTCCTGCGTCAATGCCAGAGACTATCAAAAATGGCCGCAGCAGTTTCCACCACTGCAGAACGGCATCCTGGAGGGAGCGGCTTCCAACGGAGCCCGCCTGGTGGTGATGGAAAATCTCTATATGTATGGCCCGCACGGTGGCAGACCAATGACGGAATCCACTCCACTAAATGGAAAGGGTTCGCGCAGTACCACTCGCAAACAGATGACTCTCGACCTTTGGGCAGCACACCGCGAGGGCCGTGTTCAAGTCACCTCCGGGCGCGCGTCCGATTTTTTTGGGCCGGGCTGTCAATCTACTTTGGGTGAGCCGGTTTTTAAAGCCGCTCTGGCGGGAAAACCCGCCCAGGTACTGGGTGACCCGGATCAACTTCACACGTATACCTATATCAAGGATATTGGCAAAGCCCTTGTGATTCTTGGAGAACGGGATGAAGCGTTGGGCAAGCCCTGGCATATCCCCAGTCCGCGTACCGTCACCACCCGTGCGTTTGTCGAGATGGTTTATGCCGAGGCGGGTCAACCCGCCCGCATGCAGGTGATGCCAACCTGGTTGATCTCATTGGTCAGTCCATTTATTCCCCCCATCCGTGGTATCAGCGAGAATTATTACCAGCTCACTGAGCCTTATATTGTGGACCATTCCCGTTTCGCCAGTACATTTGGAGACATATCCACTCCGCTCGAACAGGCGATCCGGGAGACAGTGAATTTTTACAAAAGCTAATTATAGATAAAACGTTTTGGGCTACATCGTCACCGGAATGAGTGACGCAGGTGACCGTCAATTTGGGACAGCATAATTCAGAAGCCCCAGATGCCGTTTGGTAACAAGCATTAGTGATTAGCGTACTTCCGATCCCTGTGCCAGTCGCAGGGATCGGTTCTTTAAAAAAGTCTGAAACATGGGATAAATATATGGCTAGAATCTCCCCAACCCCTCTTCACGAAGAGGGGCCTTTTACTCGAATTCTATAGAGAATTAAGTCACCAGACGAGAGACATTGAGTTTCAGTCATGCATTGAATGTTTGATAAGGTTCATGTTGTAATCGATGAAACGGGTGATGTTGAGAAACATAGATTAATTATGTGGCTAGAATCTCCCCAAACTCTTTCCACGAAAAGAGCTTGGGGAGATTCTTATTCGGAACCACTTCGATCGGATGAGTCGAAATATTTCTGTTCTGGCTGGTGGATCTTTTCAGCACAGAAACTTATTTTATACATCCATATGGATATACCTGTAATTGCCCCCCTTCGCGAAGGGGGGTAGGGGGATTCGTGACCTGGATATCTTCCCGGTTATTTGGAAATTTAACAAAAACGGCTGACCGATAATTTCCGGCCAGCCGCTTCCTCAATTTAATAAATTACGCGCGGGCTTCCGCCGCGTTGACAATAGCGATGAAATCAGGTTTCATGCTGGCGCCGCCCACCAGGCCGCCGTCAATATCGGGCATGGCGAACAGTTCTGCCGCGTTGGCGCCGGTGACGGATCCGCCATACAGAATACGCATGGCATCGGCGTTGGCTTTACCGAACATGGCTTCCAGTTCATCGCGGATGAGCTTGCAGACGTTCTGGGCGTCCTGAGAGGTGGCAGCGCGGCCGGTACCGATAGCCCACACGGGTTCGTAGGCGATGACCACTTTGGCGGGGTCGGCGATCTCGATGCCGGTCAGGCCGCCGCGAAGCTGGCGGGTGACAACCTCTTTGGTCTTGCCGGCTTCATTTTCGGCGAGGGTTTCACCCACGCAAACGATGGGCAGCAACTGGGCGGCCTGCGCGGCTTTGACCTTCTTGTTGACGGTCTCATCGGTTTCGCCGAAATACTGGCGGCGTTCCGAGTGGCCAATGATCACGAAATCGCAGAATTCCTTGACCATGCTGGCGGATATCTCACCGGTGTACGCGCCGGAGGCTTCCCAGTGCAAATTCTGGGCGCCCAGGCCGATGTTGGTGTCTTTGACCAGTTCGTATACAGAGGAAAGACAGGTGAAGGTGGGGCAAAGAACCCGTTCCACTTTGACGGCCGCTTTCAAACCGGGCAGCAGCTCGGCGACCAGGGCTTTGGCCTGTTCAGCGGTTTTATTCATTTTCCAGTTGCCTGCAACCATGGGAGTGCGCATGTTTTACCTCGTTCAAGATTTTAGATTCCGCCAGAGGCGGGTTAAGTCACAGTTTCCCCGGCGAAATTATAGCGCAATTGAAGGTTGACGGGGGAGGTTTGACCCGTTATGATGAAAGCGTCCGGCTGGCCGGGTGATCGCGTCATCACCTTGAGTGGTGCCGAGGAAAGTCCGCGCTGTACAGGGCAGGGCGGCGGGTAATCCCCGCCACGGGTGACCGTGGGACAGGGCCACAGAAACATACCGCTCCCGCAGGGGAGCAAGGGTGAAACGGTGGTGCAAGAGACCACCGGCGGCGCAGTAATGCGCCGGCCAGGCAACCCCCACCCGCAGCAAGGTCAAGCAGGGATGAAGCGCTCTTCGGAGCGCGGGGAGCGGCCCGCTCCCCCGTTTCGGCGATAATCCCGGGTAGACTGCTTGAACGGCATGGCAACATGCCGCCGAGAGAGATGATCATCCAGGAGGAGTCCGTCTGCAAAGATACCGCCCCTCCGGACAGAACGCGGCTTACAGGCTGGCCGGACACGAAAAAACGCCCTTCGATTGAAAGGCGTTTTTTGTTATCCGGAAAAATTCACTGTTGTGAAGCAAATTCGTCAGCCGGTTGACGTAGTTCTATTTCCCGTTGTCTTCCACGCCGGCGCGTTTGCTGGCCGCTTTGACCAACGCGTAGAACAGCGGGTGCGGCCGGTTGGGGCGACTCAGGAACTCGGGGTGGAACTGGGTACCCACCATGAAGGGGTGATCTTTGATCTCCACGATCTCCACCAGGCGGCCATCCGGTGACAGGCCGGAAAGGCGCATGCCGGCTTCTTCCATCTGCGTTCGGTATTCGTTGTTGAATTCAAAGCGGTGACGGTGGCGTTCATCCACGCGGTCAACACCATAGGCTTCACGCGCCAGGGAACCTTCTTTCAGGTCACAGGGGTACAGGCCGAGGCGCATGGTGCCGCCTTTATCGGTGATGGAGGTTTGTTCCGGCATCAGGTCAATCACCGGATCGGGCGTTGCGCGGTCAAACTCGGTGGAGTTGGCTTCTTCTTTGTGCAGAACATTGCGTGCCATTTCGACCACGATCACCTGCATACCCAGGCACAGGCCCAGGTAGGGGACTTTATTTTCACGGGCATACTGGGCTGCCTGGATCTTACCTTCAATGCCGCGGCTTCCGAACCCGCCGGGAACGACAATGCCATCGGCTTCACGAAGCACATCCCAGCCTTTGCCTTTTTCCAGCTCGGCGGAGTGTACCCATTTCAGGTCAATTTCCACACCCAGGTGCAGGCCGGCATGCTTGATCGATTCGCGAACGGAAAGATACGCGTCATGCAATTCCACATATTTACCCACCAGCGCGATCTTGACCACCGGTTTGTCTTTGTTCACCTGGCCGACCAGGTATTCCCATTCGTGCCAGTCCGGTTTGACACGCGCTTCCAGTCCGAGGCGCTGCAGCACATATTCGCCGATGTTGCCTTTTTCCAGCAATAGGGGAATTTCGTACAATACCGGAGTGGTGACCATCGGGAAGACGGCTTTCTTTTCCACATCGCAGAACTGGGCGATCTTCTCGCACAGGTCATCTTCCACGGGGTAATCGGAACGGGCCACAATAACATCCGGCGAAATGCCCAGGGAGCGCAGTTCGCGCACGGAATGCTGGGTGGGTTTGGTCTTCAATTCACCGGTGGCGCCGATATACGGCAGCCAGGTGACATGGATATACATGGTATTTTCGCGGCCAACGTCACTGCGCAGCTGGCGGATGGCTTCGAGGAACGGCTGGCTTTCAATATCGCCCACCGTGCCGCCTACTTCCACCAGAACAATCTCGGCCCCGGTGGTTTTTGCCACCAGGCCGATCCGGCGCTTGATCTCATTGGTGATGTGCGGGATCACCTGGATGGTGCCGCCAAGATAGTCACCGCGGCGTTCGTTGCTGATGACTTCTGCGTACACCTGGCCGGTGGTGATGTTGCACACCCGGTTCAGGCGGATATCAATAAAGCGTTCATAATGGCCCAGATCGAGGTCTGTTTCGGCACCGTCATCCAGCACGAAAACTTCGCCGTGCTGGTAAGGGCTCATGGTGCCGGGGTCAACATTAATATAAGGATCGAGCTTTTGAACAGCAACCTTGAAACCGCGTTCTTTTAGTAACCGGCCGATGGCAGCCGCGGTAACACCTTTACCGACCGAACTGACGACACCGCCTGTAAAAAAGATATATTTGGTTGCCATAAAAGGATCCTTTCTAAAAAGTAAATTTTATATCATCCAATTAAAAGAGAAGTGGGGAGGGCCTTTGAATGGGCGCCTCCCCACTTGTTGGTTTGCGTCTTGAGCCGGAGAGAGAAAAATATCTTTCGGCCGCTCATTATCCTAGTCGGTTTTGATTTTGTTGGTGAGGGTGCGGGTAAAGATGTCATCCCGTTCCTCGGCTTCCGCGCGTTTGTGTTTTTCCTGGGCGATGCTGCGTTTTGATTTGGCTTTGCCCATGGCATCACGGTAAGCAATTTCGAACGCGGTCAATTCAGGTTCGGAAGGAGTTTCGGTCTGCATGTACGCGGTGTAATCTTCCGAACCACCTTCACGGCGGCGTCCGCCGCCACCTTTGCGTTCGCCACGCGGAGCGCCGGATCCGGCGGGTTTGCGTTCGCCGCGGGGAGCGGTTTCTTCGGTTTTTTCAGGTTCAGGAAGCAAAGCTTTCATGCTCAGCTTGATCTGTTTCTTTTTGCGGTCGATATCCAGGATCATGGCCTGAACTTCGTCGCCTTCTTTGACAACATCTTCGGCAGCTTTGACAAAGCCGTGAGCCATTTCGCTGATGTGCACCAAACCGGGTCGTTCGGCACCGATGTCCACGAAGACGCCGAATTTCTCGATACGCACGATTTTCCCGGAAACGGTCATATCTTTCTTCAGATCGCGCCAATCCATTTCCATGGGTTTGACCATGGTCAGCTCAACGCGGCCTTCTTTGATGCGCTTCACCCAGACTTCAACTTCCTGTCCGATTTTAAGAACGTCTTCAACGCTCTTGGGTGTTCCATCGGCGGTAGGCGCCAATTGCGAAACATGGAGGTAAGCCGGTGACTTCTCTCCAATGTCGACCAGCGCGCCTGCCAGGCTGGTCTTCACTACTTTTCCAGTGAAATGATTCTTGGGTTTCAAATCGCTGGTTGAATTTTCCGATTGCGCATCGATCGTTTCCATCGCGCCTATCTCCATATTGTTCCAAAAAATTAATGACACGAGATTATACCCCCTTCAATGGGAAACCGTCAAACAGAAAACAGGTGTTTTTCACAAAAAAAGGTGAATCTCTTGATTTTGCTTTACGGGCAGGGTTTGATCGTCCTTAAAAACCTGCCAACAGGCGGATTCATGGACTATAACTCTGGCACAAAAATAAGAGGTTGGCCGGTGCAGTTCAGTGCCGGACAACCTCTTTCTCATTCAATGACTTTTACCTACTTGCCGCTGAGTAATTCAACGGCTTTCTTCAGTTGTATATCGTCCAATGCCTCGATCGCCTCTTCCGTCAATTCCACCAAAACATCCGGTTCAAGGCCTTTTTCATTGATCTGGCGTTTATTCGGGGTGAGCCAGCGCGCGATAGTGATGCGCACGGCGCCTTCCTGATTATCCAGCGCGATCCAGTTCTGCACAGAGCCTTTGCCGTATGATTTTTCCCCCACCAGTTTGGCGCGGCCGGTATCCTGCAGCGCGCCGGCGACAATCTCTGAGGCGCTGGCGGAACCGCCGTTGATCAACACCACCATGGGAAGATCTTTCGCGATTCCGCCCGATTTTGTTTGGAACGTCTTCATCTCACCGGTTCCATATTCTTCATACAGAACCACGTCAGTCTTCAAGAATTGTGAAGCCACCTCGATGGAAGTGGTCAGGTATCCGCCACCGTTGTTGCGCAGGTCAAGGATCAAACCTTTCGGTTTTTCCTCCATCACTTCTTTCAGCGCCGCGATCAATTCATCGTTGGTTTTTTCGCCAAAGGTCAACAGTTGAATATAGGCAATGCCGTTATCCAGCATTTTGCCTTCAACGCTGTTCATGGTGATCTTTTGCCGCTTGAGCGTCACTTCCACCAGTTCGTCCTGATTTTCACGCTTGAGCTTCAGCGTGACTTCTGTTCCTGCCGGTCCGCGGATCTGTTTGAGCACCAGGTTGCCGTCAATCCCGGTCATATCCTTGCCGTTGACTTCCAGCACCATGTCACCGGGTTTCAATCCGGCGAGTTCCGCCGGGGAACCGGGGAAGAAGCTGATCAATGTCACATAGTCGCCTTTGATATCCACAATGGCGCCAATGCCTTCATATTCACCTTCGAGAGGGTCAGCCATCTGACGGTACTCATCGGGATCCATATAGGAAGTATGCGGATCTTCCAGCGATTCCATCATGCCGCGGATGGCGCCCTGCATCATTTTCTCTTCATCCACCGGCTGTTCCACGTATTCCGATTTAACCAGGTCGTACGCCTGCCAGAAGGGCTTGAAGAGGTCGTCACGGCTCAACGCGTTTTCTGTATCGGTAGTCACTGGAGCCGCCGGCTGTAAACCCGGCAGGGCAAGGCTCGCGGCAATATTATCCGGTATGTACAATCCGGCGAGCAGCCCGCCAAAGAACAGCCCGAGAGCCACCAGGGTGGCAAACATAGCTGTCAAAACGAGGCGAAGCGGCTGGATTTTTTCCAGTTGTTCCTCCGGTTCGGTATCAAGTTCACGGTCAAGATTGGTCATTTTTATCGCTTTCGGTACTGTTAACAGGTGTTTGTTTCAAACGGGTAACCCGGTCTGATAGTTCTTTCAATATTGCGTCTTCTTTGGCGAATGGTTTCTGGATAGACTGGCTGATCTGCGCCCAGCGGGCAGAGTCTTTGGTCACTTTTTTGCTGCTCAATGATGACCAGAGGGCAATATTGATAATCACAATCACCACCACAACCAGAACCGGGATCAAATAATCGCCCATCAGCCAACCTTTGCCCGCGCGTGTCCATTGGTGGAAAGGACTTCGGGGAGATCATGGATGCGGGGGATGCATTCATCATAATCCCACGAGAGTTGGGTGGACCCAACACGAATGGTCCCCATTCCCATAGAGCGCGCGGCTGCCAGGTTGGGCTGCGAATCATCCAGCATCACCGCCCGGGTTGGTTCAACATCCGCCATGCCGCAGGCGTACTGGAAGGCTTCGATCATGGGTTTGCAATGTGGTTCCATATCGCGGATATCAATAATTCGGTCAAACTGGTCTTTGAGGTCCAACGCGTCGAGAACCCGGTTCGCGTGGCCGCGGTCGGCATTGGTGAAGATGATCTTGCGCTGCGGGTAGTTCTCCAGCATCCGGCGAAGGTCGTCATCGGGTTTCAGATAATCCTTCATGGGAATATCATGCACAAAATCCAGATAATCCTGCGGTTCAACATCATAGAGGGTGATCAAACCGCGCAGGGTTGTGCCATACGTGGCAAACAGGTTGGCTCTCAACGTAGGAATCATATCCTTTTCAAGCCCCAACCGTTCATACATGTATAAGCCTATCCGGTCACGAATGGCCTGCCACACTCCGGTGGAGGATTCATACAGGGTATCATCCAGATCGAACATCAGCGTAGTGTACTTCTTAGATTGCAGCAAAACAGTTCCTTTCTATGTCAGGGAGGAAAAATCACACCACTGACAGACAGGTTGATTATAATCATGCCGGGCAGGCTTATGTGAGCATCCGTATTCTCTCTGACGAAGTGGCATCCCAAATCGCGGCCGGCGAAGTTATCGAACGGCCGGCTTCTGTGGTTAAAGAACTGGTGGAAAACGCGCTGGATGCCGGTTCCACAAGGATCAGTGTCCGCGTGGAGGGGGCGGGTAAACGCCTGATCGAGGTCAGCGATGATGGCTCCGGCATCACAATGGATGAAATGCGAGTCGCGTTGGCGCGGCATGCCACCAGTAAATTGCGCACCGCGGAAGACCTCTTCCATATCACATCACTGGGTTTCCGCGGCGAGGCGCTGGCTTCCATTGCCTCCGTTTCGCGGATGACGCTTGAATCGAAAACCGCTTTTGACGCAGCCGGCGCGCGGTTGGTGGTGGAGGGCGGTAAGGAACGCCAGTTTGACCCGGCCGGGCTGCCGGGCGGTACGACAGTGCGCGTGGAAGACCTTTTCCTTACCGTGCCTGCACGCCTGAAGTTCCTGAAAACTGATGCCACCGAAAAGTCACAGATCGACTCGCTGGTGGCTCGCTACGCGCTGGCGTATCCTCAAATCCGTTTCAGCGTGGAGCAGGATGGACGATTCAGCCTGAATACACCGGGCAATGGCAACCGGCGCGAAGTTCTGGCCGGGTTGTACGGAGTTGACCTGGCCAAACAGATGGTTGAAGTATTGCTGCAGGAGGATGGTCTCTCCCTGGAGGGATTCATCAGTCCCATTTCCATTACCCGTGCCACCCGCCGGGATATCACCTTTTTTGTGAACGGCCGCTGGGTGCAGGACCCGGCATTGAGCAGCGCGTTGATGCAGGCGTATCACACGCTGCTGATGGTTGGTCGTTTCCCGGCCGCGGCGCTCTTTCTGCGGATCGATCCGGAAGGGGTGGATGTCAATGTGCACCCGGCAAAAGCCGAGGTGCGTTTCCGCAACCAGGATACGGTTTTCAGCATCGTTCAACGCGGTGTTCGCCGGGCGCTGCTGGCTTCGTCACCGGTTCCCCATTTGCAGCCGGCCCGCTGGGATTACGCGCAGCAGCCGCAGCCTCCCCTGGTTTCACCGGACTGGCAGATGGCGGCGGATGCCAGCCAGGTACCCGAGCCGGAACCGGTTCTCGGGATGGTAGGGCCGTCGACTTCGCCCCAGCCACCGGTCTTTTCAGCCGGCATTCTGCCGCTGCTGCGGCTGGTGGGGCAGATCGGCGCCACGTATCTGGTGGCTGAAGCGCCGGATGGCCTGTACCTGATCGACCAGCATGCCGCCCATGAGCGTATCCTGTTCGAACGTATGATGGGGCAGATTGCCGGCACACTGGCTGCGCAGACGTTATTGCAGCCGGAAATGGTGGAATTGCCGCCGCAGGCTTCGCGCGTGGTTGCCGACCAGCTTCCAATTTTGAAACAATTCGGGTTCGATGTGGAACCTTTTGGCGCCCATGTTTTCCGCATCCGTTCCATCCCGGTGATACTGGCGGGTTTACACCCGGCAGCCGCGCTGCAGGTGCTGGTGGAGGATTTTGAAGAAGATGAAACCCCCTTGCAGGACCAGCGCGAGGCGAAATTGGTCGCCCGCATCTGCAAGCGGGCGGCGGTCAAAGCCGGGCAGATACTCTCGATAGATGAACAAAAAGCACTGCTGCTTGACCTGGAAGGGTGCCGGTCACCGCGCACCTGCCCACACGGCAGGCCGACCATGATCCACCTGTCTATTGACCTGCTGGAACGGCAATTCGGCCGCATGGGCGCGCGTTAAGAGAGTACGGCGTTAGCCAGATACGGAAGGCTTTCGGCTACATCCATCGGGATCACAGCCTGGGCGAGGTAATCCATGGGAGTGGAGGAGAGATTCAGGATCACCAGTTTCGAGCCATGGTAATACCCTTCCATGGGCAGCGACGAGGCCGGCATAACTTCAAGTGACGTTCCGGCGATAAGGATCAGATCTGCGCGTCGGCAGATTTCCTCCGCCTGATCCCAGGCATCCGCCGGGAGCATTTCTTCATAGAGCACGATATCCGGCTTTAACAAAGAGCCGCAATACGGACAGCGCGGCAGGGTATGCTCTTCCAGCCAGGAAGTCCGGTACTCCGCGAGGGGGAAGTTACAATGGCATTTCAGGCATAGGAGAAGCTCAATATTCCCATGCAGCTCGATGACGTCAACCGCACCGGCTTTCTGGTGCAGCCGGTCAATATTCTGGGTGATGATGGTTTGCACGCGGCCGGCTTTTTGCAGGTCCGCCAGAGCCAGGTGAGCCGAGTTGGGAGAGGCATTTAAAATATTAACAGCCAGAGGTTGCAGCCAGTTATAGAAAGCCTCCGGGCGCCTGTGGAATGCGGTAAGCGATGCCACTTCCATGGGGTCAAAACGGGTCCACAGGCCGTTGTTGGCTGAACGGAAATCGGGAATACCGGAAGGCACAGAAATTCCGGCGCCGGTGAATACCACGCAATGTGAACATGACCGGACAAGATCTATCGCCCGTTCCATCGGATGCCGCGTTTCTTCTGTAAACGTCACTTTTTCGTTAACAGAATTTCTGTGAGGCGGGTAAATTGCTGCGATATCAGGCT
>CAYOKC010000059.1:0-13233 GCA_964404415.1 uncultured Leptolinea sp.
AACTGGTTCACATGGCGGACTTCGCCCGCCGGCGGGTGACAGACCTCTCAGGCGGTGAACAGCAGCGCATCGCCCTGGCACGCGCCCTGGCCCCGCGGCCGAATTTATTGATGCTCGATGAACCGCTTGGCGCGTTGGACCGTACGTTGAAGCAATCGCTGCTGGATGAATTGCGCCGCATCATTCGCACGGCGAATATCCCGGTGATCTACGTGACACATGACCAGGAGGAAGCGTTCTCCATTGCCGACCGGCTGATCATGCTAAACACGGGGCAGATTGAACAGGTGGGGGCTCCGGAAGATGTCTACCGTCATCCTGTTTCACTTTGGGTGGCAGGGTTCCTTGGGCTGGGCAACATATTGCCGGGCAGCGTGATCTCTCCGGCAACCCGTACGGTTTCTGTTTCCGGCTGCATAGTTAACGTGCCTGAAGGCAAACCGTTGCCGGAAGCCGGCGGCACCGTCAACCTGTTGCTGCTGCCCGATGTTCCCGGCCTGGAAATTCACCAAAAAGCTGATATTCCTATCTCTAAAACACCCTGTTTGACCTTGTGTGGAACCGTCACAGAGTCTGTGTTCCTGGAAGGAAAATACCGGCTGACTGTTTTGGCTGAATCACAGCCCCTTCAATTTGTGTCCCCAGCGCGGTTTAACCCCGGCGAAGAAGTGACAATCCATTACCCTTTGGAAGAGGTCCAATGCCTGTAGCGTTTACGCCTGATGTTCAGGTAATCAAATTGAACACCGCCCGCGAAGAAGTCTGGCGGTATGAGGGCCGGATACTGGAACAATCGGCAGAAAGTATTCTGCTCGAAGCGTTTTTCAATGGTGGAAGCCGGCCGTTTCACGGGATCAATCTCGTCAATGGTGACCGTTTTATTGAAACTTATTATTTTGACCGCTGGTACAACATCTTTGAAATTCACGACCATGAGAATGATAAGTTAAAAGGCTGGTATTGCAATGTGACGTACCCGGCTGAGTTTGAAGACGGACAGGTGAAGTATGTAGACCTGGCGCTTGACTTGCTGGTTTACCCGGATGGACGTCAATTGGTGTTGGATGAAGACGAATTTGACGAACTGGATTTGAGCGCGAGTGATAAACAGAAAGCTCGTGAAGCGCTGGAAGAATTGATCTCTATTTTTAAACATAGGATGATTAAATAAAAAAACCGTGGATCCATCGGATCCACGGTTTTATTCATAAAAGATGATTTCAGGCCAGCAGCGGCAGGACCAGGCTGGTTTCGATCTGAAGTTCGTTCATGATCTGGTCACCATTATTCCAGAGATATAAACCCGTGCCCAGGCAGGAGCACAAACAGCACAACGCGATCACTACAACCAGCACAATGATCCAGGTTTTGCTGGATTTTTTGGCTCCCTGCGGCATCGGCGGCGGAAGGTTCGGTGACTCCGGTTCAGGGTAGGATCCGGGTACGGGGGGGACAGTGGGTGGTGCAGGAATTTCTCCCATGGCAATTCTCCTTAAAAAGATTTACATTCCATTCATGAATGGGGCGCAAAAAATCGGCATGCTGATCAGGCCGCCGAATACGAGAACGGCCAGACAACCGCCCAGAAGTGTCAGACCGACATTCAAATATCCCAATACCAGGCCGGCAGTGGCGAAACCATCACCGCCTTTTCTACCGCCGCTATTCTTGATCTCATTTTTGGCAATATGCCCGGTAATGATGGCCGCCAGACCGCCCAGTCCGAAAACACCCAGCCAGCCAAGGATACCGGCAATGAGACTGAAAATAGCCCAACCGGTGGTTTCTACGATTTGTGGGGGTTGCGGGTACGAAGAATTATTCACTATGACTCCATTACTTTCCTATGAATATATTGTACAAAATTAAGCGGCCGTTTGCGAACGGTTATCTGAATGATGCCGCCAGCGAAAAATGATCCACGCGGTGACCAGGATGATAATGGCGGCGATGATCACAGGAACAACGACGGCCAGAACTGAGATCACAAAAGAGACAAAATCCTCAGCCATGGAAACGGGGACGTTCGCCGCGCCTCCGGTGGTGGCGGTTACAGCCGGGCGCATTAAGCCTGATTTAGCCGCGTGTACCGTGCCTGAGATCAACAGGCCAAGACCCATCGCCAGAACCGGGTGCACCTCGGTGACAATGTTGGCGCTGGCTGCGAATGCCACGGCGCCGGCTGCCGGCCGCACAAAGGTCTGGATGACATCATTGACATGGTTTACCGCGGGTGCTTTATCGGCAAAGAATTCAATGATGCTCAGAAAAACCAGGATACCGATGATCCACCAGTCTGTTAATACGTTCCATGGTTCACGAAGCTGGATCAGGTTGGTAAATTTCGCGAGCAGCGAAATGGTCAGCAATGGAATGTAGGCATTCAAGCCCGCGCTGGCTGAAAGCCCGAAAGCAGAAAAAATATTAATAATTTCCATCGATCCTCCAATCTCTGTACTACTATACTATACGTAAAATCCCGTCAAAAGTTAAACCCATTCCATGTTCCGGTAAAAACCAGCCGGAAAAGATCAATGGCAAGTATCTGGAAAACAGCCAGCCCGAATCCCAACCCGAGGAAACCAGTCACATCAAACCAGCGGGTGAAGGCATTTTCTTTTTTGAAGAGCATGATCCAGATGATGGTGTAGATCACACCAAGAATAAAGAGGACGGTGCCGGAAGATATCAGCGCCAGGGGATAAAGGATCAACGGGTTATCTGTGAGCATCAGGGCAGACAGGCCGTACGCGCTGGCCAATAGCACAAAAAAGTCACGCCAACCGCTGATGGCTGGTGTGGTGTTCCAGTCAACCCACAGGCTCTGATGAACGATCGGCATCAACATGGCTGCCATACCAACCCCCACCCCCGTACCGGTGGTCACCCTGAAGATATTATTGGGTTCGTACGCGGAGGGGAAATTGGGGAAAAGGTGCAGGTAAGAGTTCACACCGTCTATTCCGAACAAAACCAGTAGAGACCCAAGGGTAATAAGAATTTTTCGGGGCGGAAGACCGCCTTTCCGGCCTTTAAGAAGTTGGAACATAAAGCCGGTGAAAGCGCCCAGATACATACCCGAGCAGCGGGCGCATAACGGGAGCTGCCTTTCGCCCAGGAAAAATGACCGCGCGGATATGCGGTGACAGACCGCGTACCCGACGGCATCAGCTTTTCCCAGCAGTCCCTCCGGTGTAAGGCTGAACCAGATGGCCAGAATGACGCTGAACAGGAGAACACCTGCCAGAGTGAAGCGGTTACGGCGTAGCGAGAGAGGATGATCAGACATAATTGCATCATTATACTTATACGTTTTTTACTTGACACAGCAATTTATCTATGAAATACTAAATATAGCAATAACCCATCCCCCTGGTTTGCCATTCTAACGTGAGGAGGTGGTGCCTAACATGAATGATAGTATGAGTTCCAAACGATTCGCTGCGGCATCCCTCCTCGATTTACGATAAAGGATACCGCAGCGGACGGGAGAGCCCCCGAGAGGGGGTTCTCTTTGTTAATGGGCTTTTTGTCGTTTTGTTGGGTCATGACCCAACCTGCTATCGTCCCGCTTTTACCGGTTCCTACCCCGCTCCGCGCGGACCTTGATCAATTCACCCACGATGCTGATACCCAGTTCTTCGGGAGTCTCGGCCAGAATGGACGTGCCAATCGGGCAATAGACCTTTCGCAATTCATCATCCGAAAAGCCGCTTTCCATCAGTTCGTTATAGACCAAATCACGTTTCGTGCGGCTGCCGATCATGCCGATATACGCGGCGCCGCTGCGCAGCACCTGTGCCAGCACATCCTTGTCAAACAAGTGTCCGCGGGTGACGATCACCAGGTAGGCATCTTCGTCAATTCCCAGATCAGGCAGTTTGGTGAAATCCTTAATTACCTTCGTTTCAATGGGCAAAGGGAATCGCTCCGCGTTGGCGTAATCCGGGCGGTCATCCAGCACAACTGTGCGAAAACCGACCCCCTCGCTGAGCGGAGCGATCTTTTGGGACACATGCCCGGCGCCGAAAATGATCACAGTACCGCCCAACCGCAACGGTTCAACCAGAAAGCGTTGATCGTCATACACCTCAGAATGCAGGGTGACTTTGGCCGGTCCGTTGATCAGATGTTCCACCAGATCGGGATGGCAATGAATATCACCCAACAGGGTTTTATCCTCCCGTACAAGGCATTGTTGGCAGGTCACCAGGGCGCCAGCCGAAGGCTTGTTGTCAATAATGGTGATCAACCAGCCTTTTTCCCGCTTGCTGATCACATCCAGAACGCCTTCATAAATATTGCGTTGATTGATATTCCCCGCGTTTACATATTCGATCAAAATTTCACCACGGCCGCCGCAGATCATATCGGAAGCGGCAGCGTCTTTGCTGGTAAGGTCAAAGGTTTGGATAACAGTCCTCTTCCTGGCGATCGCTTCCCGTGCCAGATCCATCGCGGCGGCTTCCAGACGCCCTCCTCCCACTGTCCCGAAGATGGACCCGTCAACGCGGACGATCATCTTCGCACCGTCGCTGCGCGGGGCGGAGCCGGTTTTATCAAACAGGGTCGCGATGGCAAAATCTTCACCGCGATCGAACAGGTCAATGATTGTTTCATAGAATTTTTTCATGTGATCCTCGATGGGGAACAGTCGTCTTATCAGAAATACTCACAATAAGAATTATACGTATGGTGGGAAAACGGATTTCCCCTTGTAGTAGAATCACGGGATGGATCTGCAACTACTGGGGTTTGACGATTGGTTCAAAAAGAAAACTGTGGAGTTAAAAAACCCGGGCGGAAACCCCGCGCGGGTAACGGCCGTCGACCGCGATAGCTATCTGATCCGTAATGGATCGGCAGAGATCAGGGCGGAACTGGCAGGGAATCTTTTATACAACATCGAATCCAGCATTGACCTGCCCGGCGTGGGAGATTGGGTCAATGTGCAGTATTACGACGGGGATACCTTCGCGATCATCCATGAAGTATTTCCCCGCAAGAGCCTATTGAGGCGAAAAACGAGCGGCCGCTCGGTTGACTACCAGGTGATCGCCGCCAATGTGGATACCGCCTGTATTCTGCAATCGTGTGACGCGAACTTCAACATTCACCGCCTGGAGCGTTACCTGGTAATGGCTGTGGATGGTCGGGTGCGCCCGGTTATCGTTTTCACGAAGAAAGATCTCGCCGGCAGTGAAGACCAGGAGCGCATCGAAACGGATGTGCGTAACGCCGGCATCGGTTACCCTGTACTCTTCATCAGCAGTCGTATGGACGACGGCGTTGATGCCCTGAAAACACTGATGTCACCGGGGAAAACTTTCTGCCTGCTAGGCTCATCCGGAGTAGGGAAAACCACTCTGCTCAACCGGTTGATCGGGCGTGATGCCTTTGACACCCAGGAGGTCAGAGAATTTGACGGCAAAGGCCGGCATACCACCACCCGCCGCCAGTTGACGGTGTTGGACTGGGGCGCGATGCTCATCGATACACCGGGTATGCGAGAACTGGGAACGATCGGCATGGGTGAGGGCATTGATGGAAGCTTCGCGGAAGCCGCTGACCTGGCCGGCGAATGCCGTTTTGCCGATTGTTCACACACAACGGAAGATGGTTGCGCGCTTCTTGCCGCGTTGGAAGACGGCCGGTTGACTCGCGAACGCTATGAGAGCTACCTGAACCTGAAAGCGGAGTCCGATTTCCATGAGATGTCTTACGCCGAAAAGCGCAAGAAAGATAAGGACTTCGGCAAATACATAAAGACAGTAAAAAAGCAGCTACGGAAATAGCTGCTTTTTTATCGCTATGGTGCTTTACCCGTTAGCCGATCAAGAATTTCCGCACATCGTCTTCAAATTGTTTCCCGGAAGCCGGGTGCCCCATATCGGGGTACAGTTTTAGTACCGCGCCGGGAATCCCCGCGGCTGTATCTTTGAATAATTCCGGAGTGTAGAACGGGTCTTTTTCACCCGCGGCCAGAAGAGTGGGGGCTTTGATATCCGCCAGTTTTGTTTTGTAATTAAACCGGTCTTCCGCGTCTACAGTTACGCAAAGGTCTGACGCGTCATGCGGGTGGTCAAACAAGCCGGTAGCCCAGGAGACCCACGGGAATACCAGTTGCAGGAGGAAGCGTTGGGGTTGTTTTACCGGCAAAATGCAGTCCATCATATTGGCATATGCCCCAACCCAGTTTCGTTCACTTCCCTGCCGGGCGATCATGTTTTGCAGTTTTCTGGCAGGTTCACTCAATTTATACGCGCTGGAATGGATCACCAATTTACGTATAAGGTCCGGGTGCCGTGTCGCGAAAACCTGAGCAATGGAGCCGCCCGTAGACAGGCCGATAATATCCAACGGAGGATTAAATTCCGTTTTGATCAATTCGGCGTAGTCATCCGCCATGGTTTCCAGTGTATAGCCTGAGGGCATGCCGGGTTTACGCAATACCTCATAAACCGTATAGCGGTCGGAGAGAAATTTGTACGATCTGGAAAACCAGATCGGTTGGGGTTTGTTCTCGAACATCAGGCCCTGGAACACGATCAGGTCGCGGGGGCCGTCACCGATGCGGTTGAAGGGATGCCCGGTTTTAAAATAACCAGATCTTGGTCTGGATGTAGTCATATATCACCTCAATGAAATATGGTTAAATTCACTATGAATTATGTGCAAATTGATTATAGACGGATTCTTGCCATAATCCGGTTCAAGACAATTAGTGATTTGTATAATTCTAAATATCCCGGGAACAGGAGATTATTTCACCCGGAATTCGTGATGCTATAATCAAGTTATGAACCAGAAAGCGTTGATCAAAGAATCCATGAACCGTTACAGGATATTGAACGAATTGGATGACCTGGACCGGGAATCGGATAATCTGGAAATCCGATGGAAAAGGATGAATTCCCTTCTCATATTGGGCAGAGAATTGGGTCTGGATAAACGCGAGGCAATTGACGAACAAATTGTGCGGGAACGTTGGCTTACGATCAAAAATAAATATGAACAACGAATATCTTGAACCATACAAACCCGTATTAGTGTCAATTCAAGAATTATTGGATAAATTCCCTCAGCGGGGAGTCATTATTGGGGGAATAGCGGTAACCATTCTTGGAGAGCAGCGTTACACAGCTGATGTGGATATTCTTGTTTTGATATCCAACGACCAAGTAAATAATTTCTTTGATGCGTCCAGATCAGCCGGGTTTACCTCCAGGGTGACTGATTTGCTAGCTTTCGCTAAACAAAACCGAGTAATTCCGCTGGTTCATACCGAATCGGGGTTGAAAGCTGATTTTGTTATGGGTATGCTTCCGTTTGAGAAGGAAGTCGTTGCCAGAGCAAAGAAAATGGTTATCCATAATGTTGAGATCACTCTTCCAACGGTCGAGGATCTAATCATTATGAAAGCTATAGCCCATAGACCTAAAGATCTGTCTGACATAACCGGATTAGCCAAAAATCATGAAGAATTAGACCTTGTGAGAATAAAGTTCTGGGTTTCTCAATTTGGCGAGGCATTAGAACAACCGAATTTATGGGATTCAATTCAAAATTATCTGAAATCCTGACAAGATTGAGAGTTAATTTACAATTGACTTACTGAGCCTTTCCAGAAAAACCACATCGCGCCATTGCCCCTTGTCAGGGCCAAATTGCATTTGGCCGATCTTTTCCAGAATTCCAACCTGACGAAATCCATGGTTTAAATGCAACCGGAGACTTGCTGTATTTTCCGGAAAGATGCGCGATTGAATGGTCCAGATACCACAGGCTTCGGTCACCCGGATCAACTCTTTAATCAATTCCGAACCAATACCTTTCCCCCGGACGTTGGCAGATACATACAGGCTATTTTCCACCACACCTGCGTAGACGGCCCGCTTTGAAAATGGACTGACAGCCGCCCACCCGACAATTACACCGCCATCGTGGGCAACCAGGCTGCACTCATTTAACTTTTTCTCCGCCCATTCTTCCCATGAAGTGGGTGGTTCATTCTCAAACGTGGAGTTGCCAGTTTCAATACCTTCGCGGTATATGCGGGCAACATCCGCCCAATCAGATTCTTTCATGCATAAGATCTCAAGCGTCATTCTTCTCCACATTAACTGAGTATTGATAAAATCCGGCATTTAAGCCGCATTGCCGCAAGATTAGGATATTCCCCCGGTTCGTTTGTTGAAAGACCAGTTTGGGTAATTTATCCGCTTATAAAAGCAGACCGGATAATGTATCCGGTAAATGATCAATGCCCCCAAATTCACGCACGATGATCGAATGGATGCGCGGTTTGATCAACGGATCGACATAGGTGATCGTCCAGTTGCGTTGACCGCCGATGCTTCGGCAGTCATCTTCGATCAATACATCCGGTATAAGCTGCTCCGCGACATGGTGGTACTCTTCGCCTTTACCCCGGTAATACAGCGCGCTGCCCGGCAGGCCGGCATCTTTTAGTATCTTCGCGATGGCAACCACGTCAGCCGGCTTGCGGCGGGAGGTAAGGTAGGCGATCTGAGCTCCCTGCGCGAACCACCTGCGAATCTTCTCGCAACATAGGTTAATGGGAACATACCCCTTATCATTGAAGAACTCCCACCAGTGAAGGGGTCCCAGGATGGTGCCTTCGGTGAAGATCAATATGCGGGGATGTAACGGATCAACAGAATTCTTCCCGGCGGAGAAGTCAGGGCCGGTTGGAGTCAGGGGAATGAATGGCATATCCTGATTCTATATAAAAACAGGGCAGGCGATTTACCGCCTGCCCTGAATCTTGGAAGAAGAATATTACCCGATCTTGGTTCCGCAGCCCGGGCAGAATTTCGCGCCGGGGGCTTCGGTGCCGCAGTTGGGGCAAACGCCCGGTTTGGTCGCGGGTTCCTGTTTGGTACCGCATGCCGGGCAGAATTTGGCGCCATATGTCGGCTGACCGCATTTTGGGCAGGCGTCCGCCTGGGGTTGGATCATGGGTGCGCCGCACTCCGGGCAAAATTTTGTGCCGGGGGCTGCCATGGTGCCGTCTTTCGGGCAGCGGGCGGTTTGAGCGGCGGCGTTTTGAGCCGTTTTGGCCGCCTGTTCCACATTTTTCATCACTTCATTCAAACCAAGCGCCGAAGCAAAGCCTTTCAGCGCCGCGCCGGCCTGTTCACCCCGGGCTTCTGTGATCTCATTGGTGCGGGGGCTGTCTTCATTGCAAAAGCCGGTGCGCGCGTCAAAATCTGAAAGGCAGACGATACGCAGGCAGGTGGGGCATTCACGGAAGTTGACCTGAACCTGGCTCCATGCTTTATCCAGTTGCTGCGGGGTCATTTTGTAGCTATTGCGGGGATCTTCGCCCATTACACTGTTGGCTACCGCGCTGCCGAACAGCGGGACTTTGCGCAGTAATCCGCTGGCAACTTCTTTGCCCAGGTCCTGGGCTACGGATCCCATAACATCCGGCTGGCTGCGGAATTCGCGTTGACACGACTCGCAGTAAAACACAGCGTACGGTCCGATGCCGTCATTTCGAACATCATAGCGGGGCATACGTGAAAAATTAGCCATTCAACTTCTCCTTGCCTTTATGATCTTTATTGAATATCCGGTAGGTTATTTGCGTTCGGAATAAAAAACACGGTAATGACTGTCATACTGTTTTGTTTTCGGGTAGAAAAGAACGGATATCTTTTCTTTTTTCCCGTCCACGGTTTTGATAAATCCACCCACATACATCGAGTTGCCGCCGGAGAGCGTCACCCAATCGCCGCCATCGGCGGTAATTGACCAGCCTTTATCCAGCAGGTAGTCCTTGAAGTACGGGAAGATTTCCGACCACTTTGCCTCATCGGGCAGGCCGACCAGCTGCCATTCATACGGTTTGGGGATGGCCTGGTTACGCGCCAATCCGTCCATATTCTGTTTCCACTCATCATCAGCCACATCAGAATCGATGTAGAAGTTATTGTCAGGGTAGGCCGGAACAAAGCGGGCGTTAATTTCAGGTTCCGGCTCGGCGGCAGGTTCGTCTGTTGGCTCGTCTGTTGGTTCGGCGGTAGGTTCTTCGGTAGGAGTGGATGAAGGTTCGGGGGTGGATGTATCCATCACCTCCGGAGTTGCCGATGCGGTGATTTGTGTTGGTTCCTCTGTTGGGGGAACGTTGGTCACAGCCGCGGTTCCTGATGGTGCACTTGAACAGGCGGCCAGAATCAGAACGACTGACATGCAAATAAGGATATTCTTGATCGTTTTCATTGTCCGGTTTTATTCCCCTGCAGCTGTGTGGTGTATGTTGACAGGTCTATTCTCGTACGGAATGGATTTCAACGCAAGTCACAGGTGTACGCCCCCGGTGTGATCACAGGGGAATTGACTATTTCTTCTGGCGAGATATAGTGAGGTTGTACCTGAATGGTCATTGTGTGGGCATCACAGTCAGGTTTGACTGGAGGTGTAGTATGAAAAACAAATGGGATGGCACCGACCTGTTTGAGATGATGATCTCCAATGAGGAAAAGGTAGCCACTCTGTACCGGCACCTGGCCGCCAACGCAAAGTTGGGCGGTAAATTCCTTGAATATCTCGCGAAAGACGAGGACCGCCACCAGGAGATGTACAGGCTGCTATTGAACAAGTTCCAGAAGAATTCTGATCAGATCATCGAGATATCGGAAGAACATGAACAATACCTGAAACTGCTGATCGAACGGAACATGTTAAATGATACCGTCCAATTGATGGATGAAGCGGAGCGGGTCACCACCAAGGATGACCTCTTCGATATTGCCGAGCGCGTTGAACGAGATTCTGTCCTCTTTGTGGAGGAGATCATCAACCTTTATCCGCAGTTGACGGTGGAACTCCGGAGTGTGCTCAACGAAGAAAAAGACCATCTTCGCCAGGTGATGGCGCAGCGCATGGAAAGTCAACTGGTAACGTTGAGGCTATAACAACTAAACCGGGGTTGTTTGTCCGGCAACACTGAATTAACGGCAAAATAGGTTGGGTCATGACCCAACCTACGAAAAAAGCAGATTAACCGATCTGTGGTAGTAGGCTGTCTATCTCTCATCAAAAAAGAACAAAATGTAATACGGATTACCCAGTTCGGGCTGTGGATCAAAAACCATGATGATCCTTTCTTTGTCACCACCTACATCATAGCGGAGCTCGCCAAGGTTATAGGTCTGCCCGTCAATAATGGCTGTCTTGTTCTTCACGCTGGAGAGTAACGTCCAACCGTTGTCTACAATGGTGATTTCATAATGCGCGAAAATATCCTCCCATTGGGTATCTATTACATGAACCATCATCCAATCTTTACATTCAGGGATATTCAGTTTTCTGGCCAGTTCATTTACGATGGGAGTCCAGTGTTCGTACCCGATGGAATCCGGAGTATATGACACGTTCATCATGGGTGGGTACGCGCTAAAGAAATGACTGTAATCCGTTTCTACAAAATCTAAGGTAGGTAAAGGCGCCTGGGTTTTTGATGGCACTCGGGTGGGAGCCGGTAACGGTGTGCCGGTGGGTACCGAGGTAACGGTGTATACAGGAGTTTGGCTTGGCGCTGGTGAAGCCATCAACGTGACGATGTCCGCGGGAACCGGAGTGGTTGTGCAGGCGGAAAGTAGTATAACAACGGGAAAGATCAGTTTTGTGGTGAGATGGTTTTTCATTACCGCAATCCAGTCAATTATTTGCCTGAAACGGGTATGGAGGGATCAGCATATATCACATGTGTCCAATCTTTCAATTTATCGGATGTGACGATGGGAACGGGGTCAAAATCCGGGGCATCTGCCCGGTGAAGCCGGCCAATCCCCAACTCCATGAAATAAATGGATTTTCCACCGGGTGTCATGGTTGTTTCACCGATCGGGTGTTCATAAACCTGACGGGGCTTCTCTTCGAGTTTTCCCACCCAGATGCCTTCGTAAAGTTCCGGCCGTTTATACCACAACCATAAACCGGCCGCCTCAGAATATTCCGGGTCTGATTTGCGGGTGTTATCAATGAATTGTCTGTTACCCGCGGCATCCATCCGGGAAAGAACAATATCGTTGCGCAATAAATAATCACGGCCGGTTGAGGAGTCAAGTTTCATACCTGTTATATACGGCGTGTAGATTTCACGGAGATTGCCGGATTTGATTTCCAGAAAATACAGACCCGTTGGTTGTTTCCCTTCGGTGCAACCCTCGAAATCCTGAGGGATAAGCAATGCCAGTTGACCGTTAGCCTCTGAATACGCCACATCTTTGACGTAATCCGGCCAGACGGAATACGATTTTTGTGTATTGAGATTAAACAACCGGATGTTCATTGTCCCGCAGACGATCCCAGATTCTGCGAGCACAGCCATGCTGGAGTCTACCCAGGTGATGACATGATCCGATTTATCTTTCGATATTGTGGGGAAGATCTGTTTACCGTCACGGCGGATAAACCAGCTTCCGGCATTCCAATAGCCAGCTCCGGTTCCAAATGCTTTCGCCATCGCAAAGAAAACATACCGGTCATCGGGGGACCATGAGGGCTGGTATGCCTGGGTATCTTCCGTTGACAGGCGGGAGATGGCCTCGGTTTCCACCTCATACAGGTATAGATCGGCTGATCGCCCGTCCATTTGACCGATGAACGCGACAGTTTTTCCATCATGCGACCACGCGGGAGAACCCATGGTGATAGCTCGGTGGGGTTCAGAGTCAAGGCCGTCGCCGGGTAATTGTGCCGGGTTTTGCAAGGGAAGGGTGATTTTCTTTTCTCCCTCGGGAAGCCGGTAAAGGGCGAGCGATAGTCCTTTTGAATCATCCGTTGGAGAGTCGTCCAGAATTACGGCAATTGTCCGGGAATTGGGGGAAAGAGAAACACCGTGGATTCCCATGCCTCCAAATAATTGTTCCAGACCAGTGCCATCCGCATTTGACACCATCAATGATTCGGAATCGTGCATGATGATCCACGGACCATTCGGGTCAAGCCCGCGGGGGGTGGGGGTTTTCAACGGTTGACTGGCTGCACTCGGCCCGGGCAGGGTAAAGGCGGCGAGGAAGAAGGTCGAAATAAGCAGGAAGGATATGATTTTGACGGTTCTCACAAAATCCTCGAGTTTGTTTCCCCGATTGCAGGAGGATGATTTATTTGTATTATCGTTGGAAATGGCGTTGGGGGCAAGCGAGGAATTTCGCACAGCGTTGATGATCATATTCGATGGGCAAGTCCATATTCGTATGT
>CAYOKC010000059.1:13243-21407 GCA_964404415.1 uncultured Leptolinea sp.
CCCTTCGGTCAGCATGACAAGTTCACCCGTCATCCTGAGTGAAACGAAGGATCTCCTGCGTCGGAGAAAGTCCAATTTCGGTGGACAAGTCCAAGTATGATATTAAGAGATGCTTCCCTTCGGTCAGCATGACAAAAACGTTAAACTACTCCCAACTTCCGAAGCTGATTGACGGCATCCTCACGGCCCTTGAACCACACGGTATGCATCCCCACGGCCTGCGCGCCTTCGATGTTCTTGTAGTAATCATCCACAAACACGGCTTCCTGCGGCTGAACCCCCATCCGGTCCAACACCAATTGGTAGATCTTCGGGTCAGGTTTACGCAGGCGAACTTCCCATGAGAAGATGGTCTCATCGAACGCGTCCAGGAAGGTAAAGCCGCGTACCGGCGCGTCGATCCGCGTTCCTTCCCAGGCATTGCTCAGCAGGGCGGTCTTGTAACGCGGACGCAGCCCGCGGATGTAGGCTTCCAATTCCTTATCCACGGCATCGCCATCCCAGTAGGCGCGCTGGAATTCGTCCAGTTCGCTATCAGGGAAGTTCAACAGGCGAGCCATGTTCTTCCAGTGCTCTTCGCGAGTGAACTCCCCCAGTTCGGCGCGCACTGATTCAGGTGACTGGAACACGATGTTTTCCAGTTCCCGGCAGGACAGGCCGAATTTCGCGGCCAGTTTTGTGCGCGATGACAGGTCTTCGGTGCGCAAGATCACACCGCCCATATCAAAAATAACAGCCCGGATATCAGGTTTAATGTTTTCCATAACGGAATTGTATCAAACCTCACACCGGGCTGAATTTATCCGTAGGTCAATCTTCGGGGCAGACGCCCTTCCATTCGCTGCGCAGGATGCCCATCAGAATGATGTCATAACGCTGTCCGTCACGCGCCAGGAACTCCGGTTCCACGCCTTCGCGCGTAAACCCGGCTTTTTCGTATGAACGCATGGCACGCGGGTTGTAGTCAAACACCGAGAGGGACAGGCGGTGCAGGTTCAACTGGCAAAAGGCATAACGCAGCATTACGCGCATGGCGTCGGTGCCGTACCCTTTGCCCCAGTTGTCGCGATCGCCAATGCCTATACCCACCCAGGCGTCCCGCGCGACCCAATCGATGGCGCTAAGCCCCACAAACCCGACGGGTTTATCCGGCTCGCCCTTGCGGTAAAAGACGAACTCCAGGAAATCATCCAGGTGTTTTTCCATCCACTCTTTGGTCATTTTCTTAGGCCAGGGGATCACCGGGTCGGCATCCAACAGACGCGCGTATAGGCTGTCTTTCGACCAGGCGTTCAGGTACTCAAAATCCAGTTCAGGGTCCACCGGCCGCAGGGTGACCAGGTCGCCTTCCAAAATATTAGATGTCATGTTTTCCTGCTTTCAAAGCCCTCCAGGCAGGCTGGAGCATGCTGAAATTGAAGGAAGCATGGTAGCGGCCATTGTGGTACACAACCTCCCGCCGTCGGGCGGTGAGCAGCATGCCGGCCTCTTCAGCGGCTTCCACTGTCAACGGGCAGAATTGCGGCACCTTTAACGTCACCAGGTGCATGTTCAATTCGTCGAACATGTAGCCGAGAGCCAGCCTGAAGGCTTCCACCCCCCAGTTCTGCAGGTCGGCCGGGTTACCGAAACCGATACGGAACTGCAGGGCATGGTTGGTCCATGCCACCCAGGGAATGGCGAACACGCCGGCCAGGCGGTTATCCGTATTGGCTTTGATCCCCATATAGAATTCCCCACGATGTTCGTCGGAATCTTTCAGGTGGGTTTCATAATGCTTTTTCATTTCACCCGGCGTCCAGCCGCGGTGTTTGTCATATTCCATCAGCAGACGATAGCAGGGGGTATTTGTCCAGGCAGCTTCGACCGCGGCGTCCACATCCGGATCGTATTCCGCCAGATGCACCCGTTTCCCCGATAATAATTCTTCTTCAAACATGTATCCTCGCTCAGTGAAAACCAGTCCGGTAAACACAGCCCGGGAGAGAAACAAATCACCGCGGGCGAAAGATTGCACCCGCGGTGTAGAAAAATTCCAGGTATAAACAGGCGCAATCAGTCGGCAGAGATCATCCCGTACAGGGGGATGATTGTATAGGTTTCTCCTTTTAGTCTGCTCATAAGTCTGCACTCCTGTCTCATTAGAATAACTTACCTGATTCTAATGCAGTGAAACGTAATCCGTCAAGAAGCGGCAAGGCTGGTTATAATTCATAATTATGGATTTCCTCCCTCAACAAACGAAAAATCTGCTCGGATTGCAGCTTTCCTCCAAACAGGTGGAGATGTTCGAGATTTATGAAAAAGAGCTGCTCGAGTGGAACGAAAAATTCAATCTGACCGCCATCCGCAAACCGGAAGAGATCCGCAGCAAGCATTTCCTTGATTCGCTGACGGTTCTACAGGGTTTTCATACCCCGAAATTCTGGAAAATGATCGATATTGGCACCGGCGCGGGTTTCCCGGGCCTGCCGTTGAAGATCGTGTTCCCCCACCTGCGCCTTACCCTTGTGGAATCAGTGGGCAAGAAGGCGGATTTCTGCCGTCACATGGTGGAAGTTTTGAAACTGGAAAAAGTTGACATCCTTCAAGCCCGCGCGGAAGACCTGGGGCAGATGCCTGCCCACCGCGAAGCCTATGATATGGCCGTCGCCCGTGCTGTTGCAGCGTTACCCGTGCTGGCAGAATACCTGCTGCCGCTGGTCAAAGTAGGGGGGCGCGTGATCGCGCAGAAGGGCGAATCCGCCCCGGCGGAAGTGCATGCCGCCGAGCATGCCGTCAAAGTATTGGGTGGGCGGGTGCACCAACTGACGCCGGTTGTTTTACCCGGCGTGGCAGATGAACGCTTTCTGGTATTGATAGACAAGGTTGCCGCCACCCCGGGAAAATACCCGCGGCGGGCTGGCCAACCGGCTAAACTCCCGCTGTAGGCGCGGCTTCCACGTCCACGCAGCCGGCAGTCACCCGCCAGATGGCGCAATCCGCCATGAACGCGTCTGTGAACTGGTGAAGGTCGGTGGTGGTCAGGATTCCCTGGTCACATTCTTCAAGGGTTTCCTGCAGGTCCGCGCGGCGGTGAAGGTCCAACTCCGCCAGGGTTTCATCCAGCAATAATACCGGCCATTCACCGGTTTGCGCTTTCATCCAGTTGACCTCCGCCAGTTTCAATGACAGCATCGCCGTGCGCACCTGGCCGCGTGAACCGAAATCCCCCAGGTCAAGATTGTTGCACAGGAAATGCAGATCGTCACGGTGCGGCCCGCAAACGGTCACCCCGCGCGCCAGCTCTTCACGGCGCGCCTGTTGCAGCGACTGGCGGAAGGCGGAACGCACAGATTCAGGCGTCCATTCCGGCGAAGGTTCAAGGTCGATCGCCGGTTGATACCGGATGGCGAGTTTTTCCAGGCCGTTGGTCAGGCGCCGGTGAAGGCGTTCGGCATGGTTCTCCAGTTGGTTCACAGCCTGAGCCCGGGCGAGGATCATTTCTGCTCCTGTTTCAACCAGACGGTCGTCCCAGAACGTCAACTGATCCGCTGAACCGTGCTGTTCGGCCAGCGTTTTCAGCAGGGCGTTCCGCCGGGTGATCACTTTGGAGTACTCGCTTAACGCCTTAGCGTACCCCGGAACTGCCTGGCACAGAGCCATGTTGAGAAAACGCCGGCGGTCTTCCGGACTGCCTTCGATGATGCGGGTCATCTGCGGCAGGAAGATCACGGCGGAGAATTGCCCCACACCTTCGGCGGCGGATTTTTTAACCCCATCCAGCAGTATCTCCTTGCGGGTGCGCGTTCCCGAGGGCAGCACCGGTTCCTGAATGACACGGACTTCGAGGCGGTGTTTCGCGCCGCCGCGTTCATAGTCTGCCACTATACGCGCCACAGCCAGCGGCTCGTCGACCGCGGAGAAATTGATCATCTGCCGGTCGGTTCCAGCCTGGAATGACGCGAAAGTAGCCAGGTAATATACCGCTTCCAGCAGGCTGGTTTTGCCTTGCGCGTTGTCACCCACCAGAACAAGAATCCGCCCGTCAAGATCCATCTCAAGGCGGGCGAATGCGCGGAAATTGGTGAGCGACAGGCGGTTCAGGCGCATGGACTAATCGGCCGGGTAGTCTTCCCCTTCTTTGGGTTTCCAGACTTCCGTGGCACGGTCGGTATAGACAATGCCATCCAG
The DNA here is from genome assembly GCA_964404415.1 of uncultured Leptolinea sp. Lineage (GTDB taxonomy): Bacteria > Chloroflexota > Anaerolineae > Anaerolineales > Anaerolineaceae > Leptolinea. Next base: position 17,417 of record CAYOKC010000059.1, read on the forward strand.
ATGGTCCATTTCGTGCTGGAAGATACGCGCCAGCCAGCCCTGCGCTTTGATCTTGACCGGCTTGCCCTTGCGGTTCAAGCCTTTAACCGTGATACCGTAATAACGGTCGACGGTACCCACCAGTCCGGGGACAGACAGGCAGGCTTCCACCCCTTCGACCACCTGTTCAGACGTGGCGACAACTTCGGGATTGGCCATCACATAAAGCTGCTTGGGGGCTTCTTCATTTTCCTCATCGTCAGCGTATTCAATGACGATCAGGCGTTGTGATACACCAATCTGCGGGGCTGCCAGGCCAACGCCCGGGGCCTCACGCATGGTATCGATCATATCGTCCACCAGGGTTTGAAAGTCTTTATCGAATAATTCAACCTTGTGGGCTTTCCGCCGCAATACAGGTTCCGGCAGGTAAACAATCTTTCGTAATGCCATTCCTTACATCTCCAAAAAACGCGTATAAACCATAAATTTCCGGCCTCATCCCCGTTCTGGCGGAATGAGGCCGGTCTTATTTTATCAGGCTGGAACCTCAGCTTTGGTTTTTGCCGACCTGGCTTTTTCCTGTTTGGTGAAAACCAACTTGTCATCTTCTTTGTTGATATCCACGGTGACCACATCGCCTTCGGTGTACTGCCCTGAAAGCAGGCTGATGGACAGCGGGCTTTCGATATATTTTTGCAGGGCGCGGCGCAGCGGCCGGGCGCCAAACGCCGGGTCAAAGCCCAGGTTGGAGACCCATTCGCGGGCTTCAGGCGTCAGAACTACATCGAGGCCGTGTTCCTGCAGGCGGATGCTGACTTCCTTCATCTGCAGGTCAACGATCTGACCCATCTGTTCAACACTCAACGGCGAGAACATGATCACTTCGTCAATACGGTTGATGAATTCCGGCCGGAAGGTTGATTTCAACGCCTTCTCGACCTTGTCGTGCGCTTCGCGTTCCTCGTCGGTTTCGCCCATCAGGAAGCCCAGTGAGCCGTTGCGCCGCACATATTCGGTGCCCAGGTTGCTGGTCATGATGAGAACTGTGTTGCGGAAGTCTACCAACCGTCCCTGCCCGTCAGTCAGGCGTCCGTCATCCAGTATCTGGAGCAGGGCGTTCCACACTTCGGGGTGGGCTTTTTCGATCTCATCAAACAGAATGACGCGGTACGGGCGGCGGCGGACGGCTTCGGTCAACTGGCCGCCTTCTTCATAGCCCACGTAGCCGGGAGGGGCGCCGAACAGGCGTGAGGCGGTGTGCTGCTCGCGGTATTCACTCATATCCAGGCGGACGAGCGCTTCTTCGTCATCGAACATGAATTCGGCCAGGGCCTTGGCCAGCTCGGTCTTGCCCACGCCGGAAGGCCCGATGAAAATGAACGAGCCGATCGGCCGGCGGGGATCTTTGAGGCCGCTGCGGGCGCGGCGGATGGCGTCTGCCACCGCGTGGATGGCTTCTTCCTGCCCGATAACGCGCTCGTGCAGGCGTTCTTCCATTTTCAGCAGGCGGGTCTGTTCGGTTTCCATCATCTGGCTCACCGGAATGCCCGTCCACTGGCCGACGACTTCGGCGATGTCGTTGACATCCACCACCTCGTCAAGCTTGTGTTCTTCTTCCCACTTGTCGCGCAATTCGTTGAATTCAGTTTCCATGCGCAGGCGGTCGGCCTTTTTGCGGGCGGCGCGTTCGTAATCGCGTTCCACGCCAGCCTGTTCCTCTTCGGCGCGCATGCGGTCAATTTCGCTTTTGCGGTCTTTCAAATCCTGCGGCATGGAGAAGAGCGCCACGCGCAGTTTTGCAGCGGCTTCATCGATCAGGTCGATGGCTTTGTCCGGTAGGTGACGGTCGGTCACATAGCGGTCGGATAGACGGGCGGCGGAAACCAGGGCTTCGTCGGAGAAGTGCACCTTGTGATGCGCCTCGTAACGGTCACGCAGGCCGCGCAGCATGGAGATGGTATCGTCAACCGATGGTTCGTCCACGAAAACTGGAGCGAAACGGCGTTCAAGAGCCGTGTCTTTTTCAATGTATTTGTGGAACTCATCAAGGGTGGTGGCGCCCACGCATTGAAGTTCGCCGCGCGCCAGGGCCGGTTTGAGCATGTTGCTGGCATCCATGGCGCCCTGGGCCGCGCCCGCGCCCACCACGGTGTGCAGTTCGTCAATGAACAGGATGATCTCACCCTCGGAGCGCTGTACTTCTTCGATGGCGGCTTTGAGGCGTTCCTCAAATTCGCCGCGGAACCGGGAACCGGCGATCATCGCTCCCAGGTCAAGGGAGACAACCTTCTTACCCATCAGGATTTCGGGCACGTCATTGGCCGCGATCTTCTGGGCCAGGCCCTCAACAATGGCTGTCTTGCCCACACCGGCTTCGCCGATGAGCACCGGGTTGTTCTTGGTTCGGCGCGAAAGGATCTGCATAACGCGCAGGATCTCGTTGTCACGCCCGATGACCGGGTCCAGCTTGCCTTCGCGGGCCTGGGTAGTAAGGTCGCGGGAATATTTTTCGAGGGTGCGGAAACGGGTTTCAGACTGCGGGTCTGTCACCCGTTGACCGCCGCGCTGCTGGATGATGGCATCATACACGCGGTCGCGGGTGAGGCCGGCGCCTTCCAACAGGCGGGCGGCCGGGGTGTTGCGTTCACTGAGGATCGCCAGGAACATATGCTCCGTGGAGATGTATTCATCTTTCAGGCGGCTGGCTTCTTCGTTTGCCAGGTCCATGATCCGCTTCACCCTCGGGGTGATGAAGATCTGGCCGGCGCCGCCGCCAAATATGCTTGCTTTGGGACTTGTCCGCAGGATGTAATCCAGCCTTTCGGACAGAGTAGCCGGATCAACTTTCAACGCTTCCAACAGCTGGGTCACCATACCCTGCGGTTGCTCGATCAGGGCAAGTAATATGTGCTCGGTATCGATCTGGTTATGCCCGTATCGCTGAATGATCTCGGCCGCTCGCTGAGCCGCTTCCTGAGCGCGCTCGGTAAATCGGTCAAATCGCATCATAGAGTCCGTCCTTGCCGGGGTGATTCTCCCCGGTTGAATGATTATAGCATTATCAACATAAGAGCTTTTTCAGCGTTGTATAAGAATTAGATCAACATTTTCGGTACAATAGAACATTATGGCAGTAGTGATGGATAAGAACACACATCTTCGTCCGTTGGATCCGCGAAAAGACCTGAACGGTGTTGCAGACCTTATTGATGTTTGTTTTGACTTTTACATGGACGAAGACGGACGGGAGTATGTGCGCCAGATCCGCCGGGTAGCGAAAGCCCAGAATTCCCTGCTGGGTATCAGCCAGAACCTGGGCAGTGGCGGTGTTCCCATGCAGGGGTTTGTCTGGGAAGTTGACGGCAAGCTGGTGGGAAACCTGACCATCATCCCCTTCATGCGCGAGGGCGGTTGGCAGTACCTGATCGCCAATGTGGCCACCAATCCGTCATACCGCCGTCAGGGCATTGCCCGCCAGTTGACGGAAGCCGCGCTGGAGTGGATCCATGAACACGGGGGAAAGAACGCATGGCTGCAGGTGCGCGAGGATAACCGCGGTGCGTATGACCTGTATGCCAGCCTGGGTTTTCACGAGATTGCACGCCGGACAACCTATAGGGCGCTGCCGCGGAATTACAAAAGCCTTCCCGCCGGAAGCAATATCTACCTCACACGGCGGCGTTCTTCCGATTGGCCGAGCCAGAAAGCCTGGCTGCAGTCGATCTATCCGCCAAGTATCGCCTGGCACCTGCCATTCCGCTTGAGCAGTTTTCAACCCGGTTTCTGGAACAGTCTGATGCAATTTGTGAATGACGAAACCATTTACCAGTGGGCTGCCCGGCGGGGTGACCGACTTCTCGGGGTGGCCAGCCTGGAGACCAACCGGGGGACGACCGACAGCCTGTGGCTGGCATTTCCGCCCAACCTGGAAGAAGACGCTCTTTTTGCCATGTTGACCCACGCGCGGCTGGAAGGCCCCGGCAACCGCACGATCACCGTCAACTTTCCG
>CAYOKC010000060.1:0-19153 GCA_964404415.1 uncultured Leptolinea sp.
TATCCTTTTTTACCATCTGGTCCCAAAAAATCGCCTGATAGCCCTGCACAATCTCCGCTGCTCTTTTCCCGAAAAAGAGATGGCTGAACTTATTCGCATCACCAAAGGTGTATACCGGAATTTCGCCATTGTGGCGGCGGAATTATTTGACGCCCCGGAAACTCGTTTCCCGGTGGAAGTTTCACGTCAGATCGCCAGCGTTCTGCGGTTAAAGACCGGCACGATGGTGACAATTCTGGATAACCGTTCACATTGCCGCACGGTGGAATTGAATGAAATCGACTCAAAACATACTCTTGGACAACCCGGCCCGGTTCAGCCGGCTGAAGGCGAACCCGCGGTGGACTTGATCCTTTGCCCGGCGCTGACCCAGCGGGAGAAATTTGAGCTGATCTTGCAGAAGGGTTGTGAACTGGGTGTGAAAGAATTCCGGCCGGTGATCACCAGCCGGACACTTGTGCAGGAATCGCGTGGATTGGATGATAAGCTGCCCCGCTGGCAGAAGATCCTTCAGGAAGCAGCCGAACAATGCGGCCGGGGACTGGTACCTTCCATTGCGGCACCTGTCAAATGGGATGTGTTGGTGAACCGTTTAACGGGAATAAGGGGTTATATCTTCCATGAGAAGGTTGATGAAAGAGGATTCCTTGAAGACCTCACCTGCCAACTTTCCGGCGGAATGAAACAATTTGCTCTGCTGATCGGCCCTGAAGGCGGCTTCAGCGAAGAGGAAGTATCGCTGGCACAACAGGCGGGTTTGCTGCCGGTGTCACTCGGCGTACGCGTTCTGCGCATGGAAACGGCGGCCATCGCCGCCTGTGCCGTCAGTATGGCGGCCGCGGGTGAACTGGGCTGACGGTACACAAATCCAAAAATTCAATACAGGCAGGTCATTGTGATTTTTTCAAAAAACTTTGTTAATGGTGTCATCCGTGCGTTTGTTGAACTGACCGTCAGGACACATATTGAACAGTTGGACCAGGTGCCCATGAAGGGGTCATATCTGATCGCGGGCAACCATGTAAACACCATGGATGGGCTGGTGATGTTCACCTACATTCCGCCCCGCCCGTTGACCACCCTGAGCAAGGAAGAAAACTTTTCCAATCCAATAAACCGCATGGTATCTGAAGCCTGGGGAGCGATCCCCATCAAACGCGGTACGGTGGATAACACCGCGATGAGCCTGGCTCTGGATGCGTTAAAAGATGAAAAATTGTTGGCTATAATGCCGGAAGGTACTCGTTCCGGAACTGGTGTTTTGGCACAGGGCAAACCGGGCATCCTCCCGTTGGCCGTTAAATCCGGCGCCCCGATCATTCCGGTGGGCTTATACGGGCACGAGAATATCTGGAAGAACATACGCTCATTCCGGAAGACCGATTTTTATCTCAACGTCGGGCAGCCTTTCCGCATCAAAGCAACCATGCGCGACCTTGACAGAGAGCGCCGTCAGATCATTACCGATGAGTTGATGTACCGCATTGCCATGCTGCTACCCGAGAAATACCGCGGGTACTATTCCGACCTGAGCAAGGCCACCACAGATTACCTGGAATTCACCACGTTCGAAAAGGAATCAGGACTTTAATGCCAGGTGACGCGGGAGCAGGTTCTTGACCCCGCGCGAGGTAACCCGGCCGGTCCCGACAATCCGTCCGTTTGATGTTGTGATGACTAATATTGTGCCTCTTGCGGTCTCCTGAACCAGATCAAGTGGCAGGTCTTCCCCGCGTTCCCAGTGTTTCAGCCATTCCGGTGATAACGCCAACCGGTTTGTTGTTATCCGGCTGCCGAAGCGGGTGACCCATTCCAGAGACAGTTCAAAGCCAGGTTCCGACCTGTCACCCAGGCGCAGACCGCAGGATTGAACCGGCAGCCCGGCAAAAGTTGACGTCAACCGGCGGGGGATAGCGTATATCGATTCGCGGAACCCGGCCAGAGCCAGGTTATATTCTTCCAATAAATTATTGAGATCAAACCCGTACCCGTCATATAAATGGGAGACCAATAATTGTTGGTCCCGCGCGGTAAGTGGTGTCAGATTGAATGGCGCGTACGGTTGGTCTGATGCGGCTGGCCGGGCTGGGAAAGAGGCGGTTTTCCGCAGATGGGCGGAGAAGAAGCCGGATGTACCCAGCCGATGCGGCCACAGGCGCAGCGCGTTGACTGTCTCCGGCATGTATGTCTGACCGAAGGCGGAAGTCAACCCGGGGGAATTCACACCAACGCGTGTGCCGGCAGAGGTCAATGTAACACTATCACCGGTTTGCCGCAGCACGGCATCCAAAACACCTTCGTCTTCTTCCGGCGCGAGGGTACAGGTGGAATACACCACCTGCCCGCTGGGTTTGCAGGCGGCCAGCGCACTGAGCAGCAATTGAACCTGCCGTCCAGCCAGACGCCCGCGTTCGGCGGCTTTGATCTCGCGTTTGTCTTTATCGCCGGGGTGCAGATTTTCCATGCTGCAGGGGGCGTCCAACAGTACATAATCGAATGTGTCGGGGAACCACAGGCCGAATTTCTCGCCGGGGATGTTGGTCACCGCGCTGTTGACGGCCCCCCAGGTTTTCAGAGTGGAAGTCAAAGCCGGAATCCGCGAAGATGTGCCATCATTGGCAATGATTAATCCCCGGTCATGGTAACGGGAGGCAAGGTGGGTGGTCTTGCCGCCGGGAGATGCGGTGAGGTCCAGGATCAGCGGATCAGGCTCCTGTGAAATGTCAAACAATTCCACCGGCAGCATTGAGGCGGCATCCTGAATGTAGAAATATCCCAACCGGCTTTCGAGCGTACGTCCCGGAGGCAGGGGTGATTTATTAAGCGTATAGCCATCAGAACAAAACGAGACAGGGTTCAGATCCCATCCTTTTTCACGCACCATCTCATCCGCCATATCCCCGGTATCGTCCTTGAGAGGGTTAAAGCGTATGGCGGTGGGTGGGGGTGTGTTAACAGCCGCTTCCAACGCGGCAGCTTCTTCCTCTGTAAGCAATTCGCGGTAGCGGCCGATACGGTCAACCGGCGGGGTGGGCTTCTTTTTACTCATCGCTTTTCCGGATGCAGAAGATCAATTCTGTTCCAACCAGCACTTCGGTTACCGGCCAGTCCAATCCGGCAAGGGTTTCCGTCACCAGTTTGCGCTGGCGGTCTGCCAGGTCAAAGCGCCCGGTCAGGTTCGATGCAGGCAGGCTGACCACCAGCCAGGGCACATTTAACGCTTCCCAGAAAGGACGGTTGCAGCCGTGTTTGCGCTGGTCAAACCTGTGGGCTTCTTTAAAGAAGAAACCCACATCCGCCTGCTGCGCTGGCGGGTTCAACAGGATGTCACCATAATACGCCTGCCCGTTGACACCGGCCGCCTTGAAATAGGTGTTGATCAGGTCCACGCGGGGCTGGTGCAAGTCGTACGCGTAATAAACACAATCAGTAGGCAAACCCATCCAAGGAAACCCGAATGGGTGCATGGCGCAGGCAAGGTCAAGAATGGAAACGGGCATCCCTGTGACGGCAAAAATCGCTTTATAGAACTCATCCAGCAGCGGAATGCGCTCTTGGGTAGAGGCATGGCTTTCCAGCATGCGCAGGCTGAAGGAACGGGCTTCTTCCTGACTGGGAAAATTGCCTGTCCCTTCCAGAAAGGCCTGTTCCTTTTCATAATCCGGGTCACCCAGGTAGGGGGCGACAATATTGTGCAATTTTTTGCGGGCTTCGTCCACCGCCTGCCCCGGCTTCAGACCGTGGTCCAATGAAAGCTGGATCAGGTCTATCACTGTTTCAGGCGGTAGGTTAAGCGCGCGGTATTTTTTGCTTTCCAGAATGGGTTGCGCCAACGCGGCAGGATCAGCAAATGATTGTTTCACGACCGGGTCACCCGAAAGACGAGCTCATTGGGGAATTCAAAGCGGGCAATCTGCCAGTTACGGGCTTCCGCCAGGCGGTTGAAGTCTGTTTCATAGGTGGCGCCGAGGCCTTTCCGGCTTCCGCCCAGGGTGCGCAGCGGGTAGCTGATCACCAGCGTCCTCGCGTTGACGCGATCCACCAGGGTTGCGGCAAGACCTTTACCCTGTTGTTCGAGACAGGGAAGGGTTTTAAGGACGAATGCCACATCATATTGGTTTTCAAACGGCGCGGAAATAATATCTGCGGCTTCTGCTTTACCATTGATACCGGTATGGTCAAAGAAGGTTTGCAGGCTCTTCGCCAGCCGGCCGTACATATCCAGGGCGGTGTATTCCGCGCCGGGAGTCAGCGGCATCCAGGGCAGGGCGAGGGGAGTCAAACCGCAGGCCAGGTCGATCACCGAGGTGACCGGAGGTAGCCCTGCCAGGATATCGGTAAAGAAATGTTCCACATACGGCAACCGCTCACGTGTGGAGGCGTGGTTTTCCATTTTCGCGTGACAAAACGCCTGGATTTCAGGAGACGTCATGTCGCGCGGTAAAGCCGTCAACTCTGCGGCAAAGGCTTCAGGGTTAACGTCACCGGGCAGGTAGGCGCCGCCGATCTGGTGCAGGCGGTTACGGATCGCTTTGACCAGTTCGCGGCTTTTCAGACCTTTGCGGCCTTCCGCTTCGCACACCCGCCGGATCACGTCGGGGTGGATATCGCTGTAAGCATCGCTTGACGATGCCTGGCGGATAATATCTTCCACAGAAAGGATAACTTTCATGGCAGATTTACCTTAGCAGTTCGCAAAGGCGGGTCATAAACCGCAGGTTATGCAGGGTGGCCAGCCGCTGGTAGGTGCTGTCACCGATCTTGAAGAGGTGATGCAGGTAACCGCGGGAATACCGGCTGCATACCGGGCAGTCACAGCCCTCTGAAACAGGCCGCGAATCGCGCATGAAGCGGTCATCGGTGCAATAGATGTAATCCAGCCATTTTTTATCGTTCATAAGGCTGTGTTTCTCAGGGGAGTACCCTTCCTCAAACGCGTACAACCGGCCGTGACGGGCGTCACGCGTGGGCATGGCGCAGTCAAACAGGCCGTACCCCAACCGCCAGCAGGCAGCCAGATTCAGCGGGTGCCCGATCCCCAATGCGTGCATGGGGAATTTTTCCGGCACCAGCGAACGGGTGAGGCTGATGATGTCTTCCACCAGCGCGCCGGCGTTGTCAATGGGCCAGCCGCCGTATCCGAACCCGTCAAACCCGATATCCAGAAGAGCGCCTGCACATTCTTTGCGCAGGTCTTCCTCGGCGCCGCCCTGAATGACCCCGAAGATCATCGGGCGTTTATCCGCCGGGATTTTTCGCTGGTCCATCTGACGGTCAAATTCTTTGCGGGCGCGTTTAGCCCAGTCAATTGTGCGTTTAATGGATATCTCCTGTTCGGAGCGGGAAGCATCCACATCGGTGCAGTCATCCAGGCAGATGACCACGTCCGCCCCGAACCCCACCTGTAATTGGACGGATTTCTCAGGCGTCAAGTTGATCTTGCGGTCCGAACCTTCCGGTTGGAAGATGATGCCATCGTTGCCCAGCCTGCCGTATTTGGAATTTTGCCGGATCAACGAGTATGCCTGGAATCCGCCCGAATCGGTAATGATCGGCCGGTTCCAGCCAGCCATACGGTGCAGCCCTCCCAGCGACTGGACGGTCATTGAGCCGGGATGTTGCATCAGGTGAAAGGCGTTCATCACCACAGATTGGATCTGAACAGCTTCCAGGTCGATCGAATCGACAGAACGGACAACCGCCTGGGTTGAGTCAGGCATATAAACAGGCAGGGTTAACCGGCCGTGCAGAAGATCAAGAGTAGAAGTCACCCCTGAATTATACGGTGATTTCTATCCGGTTCCCATCCGGATCAAGAAACGCGGATTCATAATATCCGTCACCGGTCAGGCGGGGGCCGTCCACCCGTGTATAGCCCGCCTCTTCAAGCCGGTTGGTCAATTGGTCCACTGCTTCCTTGCTCCCGGTAGAGAATGCGATATGCGCCAGCCCGATACGCGGATCAGACATGTGATCTTTCAGACCGGGAATATGCATGATCTCTAACCGGCTGCCTCCCGGAAATACCAGAAAGCGGGATGAATAATTCCGTTTCGGATTTTCATACAATGGTTGAATTTCCGCGTCAAAATACCGGCAATAGAAATCAGACAAACGGTCCAGATCATTCGTCCAACAGGCTATGTGATTTATGTGCATGCGGGCTCATCCTTGCTAATCAGGTGGGGCGGTCATTCCGACCGCCCCTGATTGGAGTATGAGGTTTATGCGATGAATTAATTACAGGTCAGAATGAATGTCCCACCGCTTGAGAAGAGCTGGTGGTTGGGATTATTGATATAAAGCTGAAGCTGACTGGCATTGCTTCCTATCGTATTGGCTATGAATGTGTAGGTATAGGAGACCGATTTGGTAGCAGCGCCTGTAAATTCGATGGCGTCTGATGCCATAACCGTGCCGTCGGTCTTGCGCCATTCGTAGGTTACGGTGCCGGTGCCGGAAGCTGTAATATTGCCGGTGAAGATGTAGTTAACACCCGCCTGGCAGTTGGCCAGCGTGGTTGTAAGGGAAGTTGGGCTGACGGAAATGTTGGCAGAGGTCACAACGAAACCGCTGGTTCCGCTGGTTCCGGTGGCAGACGTGGTTCCCGAGTTGATCAACACCCAGAATGCCTGGTCGCCATTGATGCCCCAGCCGAACGCTCCGCCGTTGGCATTCTGCAATCGCCAGTACCCGGTGTGCGAGCCCGCTGTGGTGGGAGATATCATGTTGACCGACAGGTTGATGGATTGACCGGGCAATACATTGCCGGGGAGGGATGTTGCCGCCTGGCCGCCCATCTGTTCACCGCTGGCGTAAACCAGAGAGTAACCGGTGGTCCAGGTGCAGGAGCCGGAGTTTTTGAGCGCCCAGGTTTTGGTAAAGCTGGCGCCGGGAGCGACATACGAATTATCCGGAATGGTCACATCCGCCACGAAATCCGCCCGGTCGCAGGGAATGGGGACGAATGTGGAGGTTGGCACTTTGGTGAAAGTTGCGTCTTTGGTGGGGACAACCGTATTGGGGGGTGTCATCGAAGGCAGCGGAGGTTTCGTCGCCGGAACAGCCGCGCCGGGAACCGGAGTGGAAGCTTTCGGCGTTTCGGTATTAATGGGCGGAAGGGTGTTGGCGACAGACGCGCCCGCAGCCTGGGTGCGCAATACTTCCACTGTCTGTGCCGCAGAGGTCCGCACGGCATCAGCTTCGGATAATGAGTTTCCAAAAGGAAGATTGCAGGATGATAGCAGAAGAATGGAAAGCAACAAAAGATGGGATATTTTAAGTCGCTGCGGCATAGGGCTCCTCCTCAGTATTGGACGAAAAATCAGCCGTAATTGTTCCGGTTCAAGCGGATAGTAAATCGGTGCAAGAAGAACGCCATGACTTCATGCTGAATGACCATCCGGATGATATCACAGGGCAAATGATACACAATTTATGACAGTATATACCAAACCAGGTTGAAAACCATCTGGCTGATAACTATTATACGAAATCACACGGTTCTTGTTTTATTAAAGTTGGATGAGATTTTTTCTACGCAAGAAGTACGGACTGCTAAAAATTTCATCAAAACCACTATTATTAATCCGTTTTAATCTTCAGCTTAAAGCATATTAATCCTTTTATGCGATTATGTTTTCAATTTGGTTAAACCGGGGCTGCACCCTGCCTGCAACACAGCCGCAGCCGACTACCCCTGGAGGAACAAAATTGAACAGCAGAATTATGGCGGCTGTACTGATCGCCGGTACAGCACTATTCAATACGGTTGCATTCGCTTCAGCCAAAACACCGGTGGAATCGTTTGTGTTTCCGGCAAATCCGGCAGGATCGTATAAAATTCAGAATGATCACCATGGCATCGTTGGAGGCCGGGATTTGGTGGATCTTGATACATTTATTAAAGCCGTGACAACCGGCGAAGCCGGAAAAGTGACCGGGCTGTACGCACCCGGAGTGGGGCATTACTATGTCATCCAGCAGGCAAAAGGGAATGACACTCGGGTTTCACCGGTAGAGAGTGTGCTCACTCAATATCGCAGGCCGTCCTCCGGTGGAGTTATCGGGCTGCTGGCGCATAATTTCGCGGCCGGTACGAACTTCGACCTTTTCAAGGCAGGTGATACGATCTACCTGGTATACGGTGACAGCACGGCACATGCCTACCGGGTGACCGGCTTTTTGCGGTATAAGGCAGTAGATAAAAATAATGCTGGCTCAAACCTGGTTGACCTGGAAAATGGGCAGACGCAATCTGCCAACGCGGTCTATCAACGCGTATATACCGGATCTCCGCACCTCGTGCTGCAAACCTGTCTGGCGGATGGAGATGACCTGAAGTGGGGAAGGTTGTTTATTATGGCTGAGATAGTCACTTGATGATATTTACGGGCATTTTATGCAAATTTGGATGAATTTTGGGTAATATAATGCCGGATAGAGAAAGCGGATTGGCAAATTCCTAAAGAAATTTTCAATTCAGCCGATACTATTCAAAGCAATTCAGAACATTAACTTCTCTTCCGATAATGGCAAATCCGGCGAAAGCCGGAGACGCAAAGCTATGGGTCTAAACTGGAATACTCCAGTATGACTGCCAGGTTGCCGAAAATGAGATGGTACATCATGTATATCTCTAGCAACCCTGGCGAACCCGGGGTTGCTTTTTTGCCAGATAGGAAGCCAGACCAAGCGACAAAGGCAAACCCGGGGAAACCCGGGGACGCAAAGTTACGGGTCTACATCCACTGAAAAGTGGACATGACCGCCGAACCACCGAAATGGGATAGCTCCCGTAAACAATGCACCACCTGTAGAAGCAGGTTGAGGGCCTTTGTCAGGAAAGAATGACATGGGCCTTTTTTCTTCTTTATATAAAAACATCATCAATATCACAGCAGCGATCGTGCTGACTGTTTCAACACCGGTATTCGCTTTTCAACCTGTTATCCCCGTAACCGGGCAGGCAGTCGCCAGCCCCGTTCTCCCCGCTGAAAGCAACCTGATGTCCCTGCAGGATTTCGCGGATGCTGTCAAAGATGGCAACGCGGAAAAGATCAAAGGATTGTACGCGGACGATGTGTTTTCACTGCGCGTAATCCAGCAGCCCGCCGGAAAACCTGGTTTTGTCTCCCCGATCGAAGGCGTAGCCACCCAGTTCGGAATGGCTTCAAGCAACAAAGTGACCGGTATGCTGGCCCACAATTATGCTTCGGGCCGCTACTTCTTCAACCTGGAGCAGGCTGATACCATCGCGGTAGTGTACGGCGATGGCTCGATAAAAGAATACGCCATCACCCTGATCAAACGCTATCAGGCTCTCTCCCCCAAAAGCGCTTCCAGTGACTTTGTTGACCTGGACACCAATGAAAAATTATCCGCCGCCGGCCTCTTCAACAAAATGTACACCGGCAAGCATCACCTGACCCTGCAGACCTGTATTCAGGAAGGTAACGAAGACTCCTGGGGTCGTCTGTTCATCATCGCGGAGCCAGTGGAAGCTTAATTCAAAAACACGCCGTTTACCGGTAAAGTTAGGGCTGCTTACTCCCTCGGCAGCCCTATTTTTTATGAATTTGTCTGACATTTCCGGGGTGTGAGTTGTCATACAAATTTTTACTGATTCCGCACATATAATTGACAACCATAGAACGAACCCGCGGCGGAGGGAAATTCGATGAGCCAATACGAGAATTACCAGTCACCATTCAGCTGGCGGTATGCCAGTAAAGAAATGCGCCTGATCTGGAGCGAGGTCAACAAACGCCGGTTATGGAGGCGTATTTGGGTGGAACTCGCCCGGGCACAATCCGGATTTGGTCTGGTGACTCCCGCCCAGGTGGCTGAACTTGAAGCCCACGCGGCAGAGGTTGATGTTGAAGCCGCGTTAAAGATCGAAGCTGAAATTCATCATGACCTGATGGCGGAATTAAAGACCTTCGCCGCCCAGTGCCCGAACGCGGGCAGGGTGATCCATCTGGGGGCAACCTCGATGGATGTGGAAGACAACGCGGATGCCCTGCGCCTCCGTCAGTCTTTGGATGCGATTATTTCAGCTCTTGGCTCAGTATTACTGGCGCTCGCGGATAAAGTGGATGAAACGGCCGGCCTGTCGGTTATGGCGTTCACCCACATCCAACCGGCGGAGCCGTCCACACTTGGATACCGCCTGTCTATGTACGCGCAGGATCTACTCACGGATTGGCAAGCCCTGAGCCAGGTACGAGCGATGGTTATGGGCAAAGGTTTCAAAGGGGCGGTGGGCACGGCAGCCGCGTATGGTGACCTGATTGGCATGGAAAACGTTGCCGCTTTTGAAACCGGTCTGAGCAAACAACTTGACCTGCCCTTCTTCCTTGTTGCCACCCAGACGTACACACGCAAACAGGATCTCACCATCCTGAACGCGCTGGCCGGGTTGGGGGCTTCATTGCATAAATTCGCGTTTGACCTGCGGCTGCTGCAATCTCCACCCATCGGCGAGATATCCGAATTCTTTGCCAAAAAGCAGGTTGGCTCATCCGCCATGCCGTTCAAACGCAACCCGATCAACGCCGAGAAGGTCGACTCGCTGGCGCGGCTGCTGGCCGCCTATCCGCAGGTCGCCTGGCAAAACGCGGCCAACTCATTGCTCGAGCGCACACTGGATGACAGCGCCAACCGCCGGACCATTCTGCCGGACGCGTTCTTGGCGGCTGACGAGATGCTTTCGGTGATGCTGAAACTGGTAACAAAAATGGATATCCATCGTGACAGCATCCAGCGCAACCTGGATATTTACGCCCCATTTGCCTGTACGGAACGGGTAATGATGGCTGCCGCCCGCAAGGGCGCTGACCGTCAGGTGATGCATGAGCAGCTTCGCGAACACGCGCTGGCTGCCTGGCAGACGGTACAGGGGGGCAGCCCCAATCCTCTGGTAAAAAATCTGCAAAATGATCCGGCCGTCACAAAATGGGTCAGCGCGGAAGAAATTGCCCGGTTGTCGGATGTATCGTCATACACAGGTATCGCCGGTCCGGCATCACATGCCATGGCCTCCCGTATCCGCGAAGCCGTTGGCTCAGAGAAAACGAAGCCGTGATTTTTATCCCCGTGTATCAACCAAAAGTAATATCCCGAGGTGCAATTCGTCATATGAAAAACTGGACAAATTTCTTAATTGTCAGTACAATTGCGCCATCGACATCCGAATAGCCGGGGGTAGCTGGCCTTGAATTCCAATCCTGTTGTTTACCGAGTTTCAATCAAACCGAAAAACCAGAATGATCCCCGCTCATTGGGATATTTGAACGATATCCGCGCTTTGGGGATTGAGGGTGTATCTGGAATCGAATGCAGCGACCTGTATTTCCTGCGGGGTGATATCACCGCGGAACAGGTGAAGATGCTGACAGACAGGCTGTTGTGTGACACTGTCACACATGAAGCTGAAATTGACTGTCTTGATATGTGTCAGGATACTGCCGGGGAGACCAATGCGACTGCTGCTCCCCGGGGACTTATCGAGGTGGCTCTGCGTGCTGGAGTCACCGACCCCGTGGCAGAGCAGATCGTCCGCGCTGCCCGGATTGTCGGAATTGACAAATTAAACGCCGCCTCCACAGGGCTGCGTTTTTTTGTTAAAGGGGACGATGTATCCGAATCAATGCTCCGCCAGTTGGCGGAGCGTTTGTTTGCCAACGCCGTCATTCAGCGCTACGCGCTGGGAACGATCATCCCGGCATTCACCGAAGCGGCGGAAGCCAGTGGTGACGTGGAAGTCATCTCCCTGCGCGGGTTGGATGATGACGGTTTGATGAAGGTCTCTACTGAACGGCGGGCGGCCTTAAACCTGGATGAAATGAAGACTATCCAGGCGTACTGTATGCGCGAACAGCGTGACCTGACGGATATTGAGTTTGAAATGCTGGCCCAGACCTGGAGCGAGCATTGTGTGCATAAAACATTCAAATCGCGGGTGACTGTTGAACAGGATGATGCCTCCGATCCCCGCTTCCCGCAGGAATACAACCATCTCTTCAATCAAACCATCCGGGCCGCCACACGGGACATCAACGCCAACTGGGTGTTGTCATCGTTCCGTGAAAACGCCGGCATTGTGGAATTTGACGGGGATAATGAGATCTCTTTCAAGGTGGAGACCCACAACCACCCGTCGGCCATCGAACCCTTTGGCGGCGCGAATACCGGCATCGGTGGTGTTATCCGTGATGTGATCGGTGTCTCGCACAAACCCATAGCCTCAACTGACGTCTTATGTTTCGGCCCGCAGAACACCCGGCTTCAGGATTTGCCGGAAGGTGTGCTGCACCCGCGCCGGATCGAATCAGGCGTGGTGGCTGGGATTGAGGATTACGGCAACAAAATGGGCATCCCCACTGTCAACGGGGCTGTCTGGTATGACCAGGGTTACACGGCCAATCCACTGGTGTTTTGCGGCAGCGTGGGTATGGCCCCCAGGGGATCCAATCCACACGGCATTGTGCCCGGTGACCATGTCATCCTGCTCGGCGGTAAAACCGGCCGTGACGGCCTGCGCGGGGCGACATTCTCGTCCATGACCATGGACGCTCAGACCGGTGAAGTCTCCGGAGCCTCGGTGCAGATCGGAGCTCCCATTGTAGAAAAGGGGCTGGTGGATGTACTTATGCCCGCACGCGACCATTGCCTGTACCATGCCATCACCGATTGCGGCGCCGGCGGGTTGTCATCGGCCGTGGGCGAGATGGTTTCGGAACACGGAGGCGACATCCAGTTGGCTGACGTTCCGCTGAAATACCCGGGTCTGGTTCCGTGGGAGATCTGGCTTTCGGAAGCCCAGGAACGCATGGTGGTGGCTGTTCCGGAAGACAATCTTGATGATCTGAAAGAATTGTGCGACCTGTATCAGGTCGAAATGACGGATATCGGCCGGGTGACAGATACCTGCCGGACACGTGTGTTTTTCGGTGACAAAGTGGTGTTGGACCTGGACAACCAGTTCCTGCACAACGGCCTGCCCCAGCGGCAGTACACAGCCCGCATCACCGCCCCGCGTTTTAAACCCGGTCAGCGCGCCGAAAAAATGGACATCCGGCCGGTGGATTACGGAAAAACATTGGTCCGGCTGCTGGCGCATCCCAATATCTGCTCGCGTGAGAAGATCATCCGCGTGTATGACCATGAGGTGCAGGGCGGGACGGTGGTCAAGCCATTGTGCGGCATCAAACGTGACGGCCCCTCTGACGGAAGTGTGATCAAACCGCTGGCCGCGCGGGGCAGACAGGCGTTTGTGCTTTCAGCCGGTTTGAATCCGGAATACGGCAAACATGATCCGTATGAAATGACCTGCCTGGTGATGGACGAAGCCATCCGTAACGCCGTAAGCTGCGGCGCGAACCCCGAACGTATTGCTGTACTCGATAATTTCTGCTGGGGAGACCCGAACCGCTCGGAGATCATGGGTGATCTGGTTCAGGCGGCGCAGGCTTGCTATGATGCCTCGCAGCGTTATAAAACCCCGTTCATTTCCGGGAAAGATTCTTTCAACAACGAATACCTCGGTCCAGATGGAAAACGTCACGCCATACCACCGACGCTGCTGATATCTGCCCTGGGATGGATGTCTGACTGGGAACAGTCCATCACATTGGACCTGAAGAAAGCCGGGAACCTGTTGCTGCTGGTGGGTGACTTCCAGCCGGTGTTTGGCGGTAGCCATTACAACCTGGTCAACCCGCAGCAGACGGTTGATGAAGGTGTTCCCGCATGCAGCCTGGTCAATCCAGAGGTATACCGTGCCTTCTACGGCGCTGTCACCCGCGGATTGGTGGCTGCCTGTCACGACCTGAGTGAAGGCGGACTGGCTGTAGCCGCCGCCGAAATGTGCATGGCCGGGCGAAAAGGCGCGAAGTTGGAACTGGCTGGGCTGGTTGACCCGCCGCGGGTTTTATTTGGTGAAACCGGAGGATGCCTGCTGGTGGAGATTTCACCCGCGTCATTGGAACTGTTTTCCTCGATCATGGGACAACTCCCCTGGCAGAAAATAGGTGAAGTGGAAAACAGCTCCATTTTGCGTGCCGTGAAAGACGGCAAAGATAGTATGTCCGTCAGCCTGACGCGTTTGCTGGGGGCATGGAAGGATAGGCAAACGCTATGAAACCCCGCGCGATGATCCTGTTCGCCCCCGGCATCAACCGTGACCACGATGTGGCCGCGGCGTTGGAAATGGCCGGCGCGGAAACTTTTATTTACCCGATCAAACAGCTCTTTGAAGAAAACATTGACTGGACGATGTTCCAGATGCTGGTTGTTCCCGGCGGCTTCTCATATGCTGACGCGCTTGGTGCAGGCCGCCTGCTGGCACTTGACCTGAATTCGTACTTCACCGATGAAGTCAGCCGCTTCCTGGAAGCCGGAAAACCGGCCATCGGAATCTGCAACGGTTTCCAGGCGCTGGTCAAGGCAGGTATTTTGCCGGACCGGACCAGGAACAACGAACCCCGGAAAGCCACTTTGACATTCAACCAGGGCAACCATTTCGAATGCCGCTGGGTAACCATGAAACCCGTCTCGCAGAAATGTGTGTGGACACGCGGGTTGGATCAACTGATCGATTGCCCGGTGGCGCACGGTGAAGGCAATTTCAAGGTAGACGAACCTGCGTACGCACAAACCCTGGTGGATAACGACCAGATTGCCCTTGTGTACACCCACTCCGATGGAAAACCCGCGCTGGGCGCCTACCCGCAAAATCCCAACGGTTCGGTTATGGATATTGCCGGGGTGTGCAATATGAAGGGAAACGTACTGGGGTTAATGCCCCACCCGGAAAACAATATTCTCGCTTTTCAGACCCCGGACCGCGCCAACCGGCCCGGTCATTTTGGTCTGCCCCTGTTTTTGAATGGTGTGCGTTACGCCAGCCAACTCTGACCGGAGGTTGCTTTGACGCTTTCTGAAGAATCCATCCTCGCTTTGATCCCCGCGGCATTTGAGACCAGTGATCTGCCGTTGCCGGGACGGAATACCGGAAAAGTGCGTGACTGGTACACGCTGCCGGAAGGACGCAGGTTGATCGTAACCACAGACCGGCTTTCCGCGTTTGACCGCAACCTGGCGGTGGTGCCATACAAGGGGCAGGTGCTTAACCAGTTGGCCGCCTGGTGGTTTGAACAAACTGCCGGGATCATACCCAATCATATTCTTGCCATTCCTGACCCGAACGCGGCGGTGGTGCGTGAGGTGACGGCCTACCCGGTGGAAGTGATCGTGCGCGGATTCATTACCGGGGTCACCAGCACCGCTCTCTGGCATCGTTATTCACTGGGCGAGCGAAGTATTTACGGCTACATCTTCGGCGAAGGTCTGAAAAAGAACCAGCAGCTACTTGAACCGATCATTACCCCCACCACCAAGGGCGGTGTCACCGGGCATGATGAACGCCTGACCTGCGCTGAAGTGGTGGAACAGGGTTATGTGAATGCAGCTGAATGGGATCAAATACAGGCTGCCGCGCTGGCCATCTTCAAACAGGGGCAGGATATTGCCCGCAATGCCAGTATGATCCTGGTGGATACGAAATATGAATTCGGCCGCTCGGCTGACGGGCAGATCATGCTGATCGATGAGGTCCATACCCCCGATTCCTCTCGTTTCTGGAAGCTTGACAGCTACGACGCGCGATTTACAGCCGGTGAAGAACCCGAAAACTTTGACAAGGAATTCATTCGCATGCACTACGCGGAGCGCGGCTATCGCGGTGACGGTGAACCGCCCGTGGTTGATCCGCAACTCTGGGTGCAAGCGTGCAAACGCTATGTGACGATTTATGAAAGCCTTACCGGCTTGACCTTTGAACCGGGCGCGTACCCGGTCAATCCCAGGATGGAAGCCAATCTGCTCAAAGGGGGATGGCTGATATGAAACCATTACTTGTCATTTTGATGGGATCCAGGGCGGATATGGGCCACGCGGAAAAGATCGCGGTCGCCGCGAAATCCTTCGGACTGGACGTGGAAATGCGTATCGGGTCTGCCCATAAGACGGCGGACCATGTGATCAGCCTGTTGAACGCCTATGAAGCTGACCCGCGCCCGAAGGTTTACGTCACCATTGCCGGGCGCAGCAACGCGCTTTCCGGTTTCACCGACGGGGCTGTATCCGCGCCGGTGATCGCCTGCCCGCCATATTCGGAAAAGTTCGGCGGAGTGGATGTGTATTCGTCCATCAGTATGCCATCGGGCATTGCCCCGGCACTGGTGCTGGAGCCGGTCAACGCCGCGCTGCTGGCTGCCAAGATATTTGCTGTGACAGACCAACAGGTGCGGAAAGCCGTGGAAGATTATCAAAAAACCAACCGTGACACCATCCTGGCGGATGACGCGGCTGTCAAAGCGGAGAACCGCTAAAACCATGCGGGAAGGCTGGCGCTCGATGACAGACTTTCAAGAATCCCCCCGGGAGGAATGTGGGGTGCTGGGAATCTTTGCCCCGAATGAGGATGTTGCCCGGCTGGCGTATTTCGGCCTTTCCGCGCTGCAGCACCGCGGGCAGGAAGCGGCTGGACTGGCCGTCTCGGATGGCCGCACCCTGCGGCTTCATAAAGATGTCGGCCTGGTTTCCCAGGTGTTTGACCCGGTTACCCTCTCCAAAATTCAGGGTGACTTTGCCATCGGACACACCCGTTATTCTACTACCGGCTCGCCGTCCGCACGCAACGCGCAGCCCTTCCTGATCGACACGCAATACGGCCCTATCGCGCTGGCACACAATGGCAACCTGGTCAACGCGGGGGAACTGCGCCAGCAATTGCTCAAACAGGGTGTTGGATTGTCGTCCACCTCCGATAGCGAAGTAATGACCATGATGCTGGCCTGTTCCAAAGGTGATACCTGGTTCGATCGGCTCAAAGACGTCATTCAGCACTGGGTGGGGGCGTATTCGCTGGTCATCCTCACCCGTGACCAGGTTTTTGCCGCGCGCGATCCGTGGGGCTTCCATCCGCTGAACGTGGGGATGCTGCCCGGCGGCGGTCACGTGGCGGCATCTGAGATCGGGGCGCTGCGCACCCTGGGCTGTGAGGCCTACCGTGAAGTGCAGCCCGGCGAGATCATCGCGCTGAGCAACACGGCGATGATCGCTTTCCAGGCGCTGCCGGTGAAAGATCCCACTGGCTACTGCACGTTCGAAGATATTTACTTTTCCCGGCCCGATAACATTTTTGACGGCCAGTGCGTGCATGCCATCCGCCAGCGTCTGGGCGTCAACCTCGCCAAAGAGTCACCGGTGGACGCGGATGTGGTCATCCCGGTGCCGGATTCATCCATTCCGGCGGCCATCGGTTTTGCCCGCCATTCCGGAATTCCGTACAATGACGGATTCCTGAAGAACCGGTACATCGGACGCACCTTTATTGAACCCAACGATTCCCTGCGCAAGCTGGGGATCGCTTTGAAGTACAACGTGATCCTCGAAAATGTGGTGGGCAAACGCGTGGTAGTGGTGGATGACTCCATCGTGCGCGGCAACACCACCGGTCCGCTCATCCAACTGCTGCGCTCGGCGGGGGTCAAAGAGGTGCATTTACGCATCACCTGTCCACCCATTAAACACCCGTGTTTCATGGGAGTTGACATGGGCACCCACGAAGAACTCATCGCCCACCGTATGACGGTGAACGAGATCTGCATGTATGTGGGGGCAGACAGCCTGGCGTACCTGTCCCTTGACGGGATGATGGACGCCATCGGCAGCAAAGAGGGGTATTGCAATGCCTGTTTCACCGGTGTGTATCCGCTGCCGTTATCAGCAGGGATGACCAAGACCGGTTTCGAACAATCCATAGGTTAACGAACAAGGAGCGGCGGCATGAAAGTACTGGTCATTGGTTCAGGGGGTAGGGAACATGCCATCGCGTGGAAGGTCAGTCAATCGCCAAAGCTGACAAAGCTGTTTATCGCGCCCGGCAACGCCGGAATGGCATCCCTGGGTGAACTTGTCCCGCTGAAAGTGGAAGATGCGGAAGGCATTACCAGGTTCGCGTTGCTGAACAAGATTGACCTGGTGGTTATCGGACCCGAAGCCGCGCTGGCCGCCGGTGTGAGTGACGCGCTGCGCGCAAAAGGGATACCCGTGTTCGGCCCGTCATGTTGCGGCGCGCAGATCGAATCATCCAAGAAGTTTTCGAAGCAATTCATGCAAAGCCACGGCATTCCCACGGCGCAATTTGCCGCCTTCAATGATTTTGACCGGGCGTGCGATTACTTGAAGAGCATCAACTTCCCCTTTGTGATCAAAGCCTCGGGGTTGGCGGCAGGCAAGGGCGTGTACCTACCCGATACTGTAGAAGAGGGGCTGGGTATGCTGCAAAGTATCATGCTCGACCACCATTTCGGCGCCGCTGGTGACGATGTGATCATCGAAGAGCGATTGGAAGGGGAAGAGGTTTCCCTGCTGGCATTTTCTGACGGCACGACTGTCGTTCCCATGCCGCCCGCGCAGGATCACAAACGACTGTTGGATGATGATGAAGGACCCAATACCGGCGGCATGGGCGCGTATGCCCCGGCCCCGGTGCTGCCAATGGATAAGATCGTGGATATGGCCAGGATGACCATCCAGCCGGTTATCGATGGGCTGCGTATGGAAGGCCACCCGTATGTGGGTGTGCTGTATGCCGGCCTGATGCTGACGGCGGAAGGCCCGAAAGTGCTGGAGTATAACGCCCGTTTTGGCGACCCCGAAACCCAGGCCATCCTTCCCTTGCTGGAAAGTGACATCCTGGATGTTTTCACCGCCTGTGTGGAAGGCAAACTTGCGCAGGTTGATGTGAGATGGGCGGATAGATCCGCTGTGTGCGTGGCGCTGGTCTCTGGTGGATACCCTGAACATTCCAACACCGGCCATCTTATCGAGGGAATGGACAGGCAGATTGATAACGGCGTGGTGTTCCACGCGGGGACAAAACTCGATGGCGTCCGGATCGTCAACGCCGGCGGGCGTGTGCTGGGCGTCACCTGCTGGGATAGTGATCTGCGCAAGGCTATAAATAGAGTGTACGAAGCCGTTTCTCATATCTCTTTCGAGGGTATGCACTTCCGGCATGATATCGGGCAGAAAGCGCTCAAACGGCTCGCCGGTCCTTCGGCATACGCCTCGGCCGGGGTGG
>CAYOKC010000060.1:19163-20890 GCA_964404415.1 uncultured Leptolinea sp.
CCGTTCACGAACGACGACCGGGCATCTTCGTTGGACATGCCGTTGAACCCGCGGCTGAAGGCGTTCATGTCGACCAGCTCCTGCACTTCGCGGGCGGCGGTCTTCATCGCGGGCACATTGAACCGGGCGGTGCGGTTGATGAAAGAGAACGTCCACGCCACGTATAACGAACGCGTGTTGGCGGGCATCGGGTCATTTGGCGGTTTGTTTGATGCTTCCAACCTGGGCCGCGAACCGGTGCTGGTGGCTTCCACCGACGGGGTAGGAACCAAAGTGGAACTGGCTGCCCGGCTCGGGCGGTATAAAGGCGTGGTCATGGATATCGTCAACCATTGTATTGACGACATCCTGGTTCAGGGTGCCAGACCTTTATTCTTCCTCGATTATTTCGCCACGGCGAAACTGTCACCCGAAATAGTAGCCGAGATCGTCTCCGGCATGGCAGAAGCCTGCAAGGCATCCGGCTGCGTATTGTTGGGCGGAGAGACGGCCGAAATGCCTAGCGTATACCGCGAAACCGCGTTTGACGTAGCCGGCACCATAGTGGGGATAGTTCAGCGCGGCAACATCCTGCCACGACACGCGGATATGAAACCCGGCGATATTCTGGTGGGCTTTGCCTCCAGCGGACCGCATACCAACGGTTATTCGCTTATCCGCAAGATTTGCGAAGGTCATGACTTATTGGCATACCGCGACGAACTGAAATCTTCCCTGGCGGACGCGTTGCTTGTGCCGCACAGGCATTATTTGAAAGTGGTCGAACCGCTTCTGCCGCTGGTCAAAGGATTGGCGCATATCACTGGCGGCGGGTTCATCGAAAATATTCCCCGCATGTTGCCGGAAGGGCTGCAGGCAGTGGTGGATACGTCCACCTGGCCGGTGCCGCCCCTGTATACCTGGCTGCAGCGCGAGGGAAATATTGACCACCGGGAGATGTTCCGGGTGTTCAATATGGGCATAGGGCTGCTGGCGGCTATCGCGCCGGAGGATTGGCCGAACGTGCAGGCGATGGTCAACGAACCGGTATGGAAGATCGGAGAATTGCGCGGGGGCGATCGCGCGGAGGTGGAATTAATATGAAACGGGCCTCGATTGTGGTGCTGATCTCGGGCAACGGGTCAAATTTACAGGCGATCCTGGATGCCAGCCGTGACGGCAAGCTGGACGCGGATGTTGTGGCTGTTGTATCGAATAAAGCCAATGCTGTCGGGCTGGAACGCGCGAAAAAGTCCAATGTGCCGGCAGTTTTCTTCCCAAAATCCAAAGAAGAAACGCGGGAATCCTACGATGCGCGATTGGCGGATATGGTGGCGAGTTATCACCCCGACCTGATTGTATTGGCCGGGTGGATGCGACTTCTGACCATGTCATTCATCGGGCGTTTCCCGATGAAGATCATCAACCTGCACCCGGCGCTGCCCGGCACGTTTGCCGGGGTGAATGCCATTGAGCGCGCGTATGAAGCATACGAGAATTTTGAGATCTGTTCCACCGGTGTGATGGTGCATTATGTTCTCGATGAGAGCGTAGACCAGGGGCCGGTGATCAATCAGCAGGTGGTTCCGATCGAATCGGAATACACCCTGCATGATCTTGAAGCAAAAATCCATGCCTGCGAGCATGAGCTTTTGGTCAATACAATACAACAACTGGTTTCAAAAATGGAGGATGGAGATGCCTAAAGCGTTACTTTCGGTGTACGACAAAACAGGGCTCATTGACCT
>CAYOKC010000061.1:0-20824 GCA_964404415.1 uncultured Leptolinea sp.
GTTGCGGATACCGGCCACCACATCTTCGCCCTGGGCGTTCAGCAGGTAATCGCCATACAGTTTGTTTTCGCCGTTGGCAGGATTACGGGTGAAGGCAACACCGGTACCGGAGTCGTTGCCCATGTTACCGAAGACCATGGTCACAATGTTGACAGCGGTGCCGAGGTCATCGGGGATGTTGGTGGCGCGGCGGTAGTCAACAGCGCGTTTGCCGTTCCAGGATTTGAACACAGCCTCGGTAGCCAGTTTCAACTGTTCGAGAACATCCTGGGGAAATTCTTTCTTGTGGGCTTTGGTGACGGCTTTGAATTTTTCAACAAGTTCTTTCAAAGCGGCGGCATCGAGGTCGGTGTCGTTTTTGGCGCCTTTTTCTTTTTTCATGTCTTCCAGAACATCTTCGTAGGCTTCATCGGGCAGGCCGAGAACCACGGAGCCGAACATCTGGATCAAGCGGCGATAGGAGTCGAAAACAAAGCGGTCGTTCTTGGTCAGTTCGACCATGCCTTTGGCGGTCTCATCATTCAAACCGATGTTGAGAACGGTGTCCATCATACCGGGCATGGAGAATTTGGCACCGGAACGGCAGGAAACCAGCAAGGGGTTCTTGGCATCGCCAAATTTCTTGCCGGAAGCTTTTTCGACGTCAGCCAAAGCGGACATCATCTGATCCCACTGGCCTTC
Source organism: uncultured Leptolinea sp. (assembly GCA_964404415.1). Taxonomy (GTDB): domain Bacteria; phylum Chloroflexota; class Anaerolineae; order Anaerolineales; family Anaerolineaceae; genus Leptolinea. Next base: position 682 of record CAYOKC010000061.1, read on the forward strand.
GGGGAATTTCCCGATCGGCTGGTAGGCGTTACAGGCTTCGGTAGTGACGGTGAAGAATGGCGGTACAGGTAACTTGCCACCCAACAAAGCTCGGACTTTGTCCCAGCTTCCGCCGCAATATTTTTCGGCCTGTTCAACTTCATTGAACAGATACACCCATTTCTTTTGTTCCATCTATGCCTCCTGAGAATTATCAAAAAATGCAATTTTCCGGGAAAATCGCAATATTCGCTTTAAATCATGGATTCTACCACAAGGCAAAGACTCAAGATGTCATTTTTACACCCTTTTACTGTAAAGAATTTGAAAGGTAATTAATCAAAAATTTGCCGGATAATAGGCATAAGTGCTTTGGAGGATTTTGTGCGTATTCTAATTATCGATGATGATCCGGCTTCCACCGACCTTCTAAAACTACTGCTGGCTTCCTATCCGGCAGATGTTGTTACTAGCAATACACCATTGGATGGAATCGAGTTAGCCCGTAAATTAAAACCTGATCTCATTCTTCTTGATCTATGGATGCCTGAAATGAACGGGCTGGATGTATGCAAATCCGTCCGCCGTTTCAGCACGGTTCCTATCTTGATCTTATCCGCCCTGGACACCCCTGAGACCATCGCTGGGGTTCTGGACGCGGGAGCCGATGATTATCTGGTGAAACCTGTCACCCGCAATATCCTGCAGGCGTATATTAAGAAATTTTCCCGGGCAATTCAAACCGGACCATTAATGGTTACACACGCCGCTCTGTGATCCCTGTCATCATAGTAGAATTGAATAAATAGGGAGAACCGACTGTGCAAACCTGTACGATATGCCACTCACAATCATCAGATGCAGACACGCATTGTTCCAACTGCCAGGTCAAACTGGATGAGTTTTCCGAACAGGCTGTCGCGCTAAAAAAATATCGAGAAAATCCCCGTGTGCAATCCATCCGTGTAGCCGTTTCAGCCGATTGCTGCCCTGCCTGCCGGAAAAAAGAGGGGACATATTCCAAGGCAGATGCGCCGGTTCTTCCGGTTAAAGGCTGTTCGCACGAAAACGGCTGCCGCTGTTTTTATGAGCCAATTCTTACTGAAATTTTTCCGTAATCCTGATTTCAGGGAATAGAGAAGTCGACCGCGGATGAAGGAGAAATGACTCCATCCGGTGAAGTTGACAGCAGGATTAGGCGGTAGTCACCAGGTTTGTCTATTTTTAGATTCTGAACTACGTTCTCGCGGTCCAGATAATTCAGATCAGGAATTGTAGTCAGCTCTTTCTCAATAATTGGCGCCGTCACCACTGGTGTGGGGACCAGTTCCCGTGGGTACACCCGCGCGATTATTTTGGTATTTTCCATTTTCCCTGTTCCCCCGTTGGAAACAGTAAATGCGATCTCGATGGTTTGCGGTTCTTTAACACTTGAGACGGAAATATCAGCAAAAGTAACATAATCCGGAAGTTTTCGGTACCGCAGAAAATGAACGGCTTCTTCCACCCCATTTTCATTCTGCCTGAACCACAGGTTTTCGCGTCTTTTCAGCCCCCATTCGACCGGGCCGGTAACCCTGCCGCCCGGTTGCAGGTAGGTTACCTGCCCTTTCCACGCATTTTCCGTCCGGTTATCCACCACCAGGGTGATAACTCCCAACGCGGGATCCGAGGTAACACCGGAGAGGACAATGTCCCCAACCAGGGCGGATTCCGCCGGTATGTCGATCAAATTACGGGAAAGATCTGTCACCACCGGTACCAGAGGTTTGCTGCTCACAGGTTCCAGCACATAGCTGATCATTCCGGATGGCGAGATCGGGAAACCATCAATTACCGCGCCGGGAGACGCGAAGAGCGACAGGTAGGCCCAGCGGTTGGCCCGGTTGACCATGCGTTCGCGCATTTTGAGGGGTTCAACGGGTTGAAAAAATTCGGCCTTCGAATACCCGTCCGGTAGGAGAAATGTGGATTCGTCAACGTTGTAACAGGATCCCACTACACCCAGGTTTTCCGCGAGTACCCCCCAGTTCGCGCTCATCAACCGGACCTGCAGGTAGGCATTTCCTTCCTTCTCCACCTTTTCCGTTTCGAGAACAATACCCATATGCCCTATCCACGCGCTGACGGGAACCGGAACAAGGTGTTCAGAACCGCTCCAGGTTTGAACCGTGATCACCTCAGCGCCTCCAGACAAAACCAGCATGTCTCCAGTGGCGGGTGTCTCGCCAGCCGTCCGTTTTCTGTACCCCTGATAATCCATCCAGGTTTTTCCGTAATTGTCAGGAATGGCCAGCGACGCGGCTGTCCAGTATTCACCGGGGATCTGTTGAATACCGAGCAGATTGAGCGCGAAGATCACACACTGGCACCAATCCGCGCGGGGCGGGCTGGCCTGGGCGGGCCGGGTAAGTAGCCCGGCTCCCATTATTACCAGCAGCAGGCATCGGATTATCATCGGTGGAACACGAACCATCCCGAACTCCATGTACAGGCATCGGGCGAAGAAATTGCCCGTCAGATAGATAACCGTATAATACTCTTATCTCAAAGGAGTATACATGACCATTGAAAATTCCGGGAAATCCATCAACCGGCAAACCCTGACGGGTTTGGCTGTTTGGGTGATCCTTCCTCTGGCCGCCGGGATAGTGCTCTCCCTGTTCATACCGAGGCCAAAGATTGGCATCATCTACTTAAATGACGCTATCTACGCGTACACCTCTCAAAATATCCAGCAAGAGCTGGCCGTGGCCCGCAATTCGGATGATGTGCGGGCGGTTGTTCTGGTGGTCAATTCACCCGGCGGAACAGTCACCGATACCGAATCGCTGTATCGTGAGGTAATCGAGCTCCGCAAAACCAAACCCGTGGTGACTGTCATCGAGGGGATGGCGGCCAGCGGCGGGTACTACCTGGCCAGCGCCACAGATCTGATCCTGGCCAAAGCCAGCTCAGAGATTGGCAATATTGGCGTCATCGGTACCCGGCCTGATAAGCCCGCCGTGTACGAAGATATCTATTCCACCGGGCCATACAAAATGTGGGGCATGCCGCGCGACTCCTTCTCGCGGGAACTTGAAATGCTTAAACAGGGCTTCCTTCAGGCGGTCAAACTGGGCCGCGGTGACCGGTTGAAGATGGCGGATGAGATGATCCTGCGCGGAGAGATCTACGCCGGCAGTGACGCGGAACGACTGGGCTTGATCGATGGATTGGGCACTCAAAGCGAAGCCATTGAAGCCGCCGCCCGCCTCGCCGGTATCCGGCATTACCAGACGCTGGACCTGTTCACTGCCGCCGGTTTGACCCAGCCGACCAACATGCCGATGGGCTTTTTCCGGCAGGATGCCGGGGGGAATATCTCAGCATATCCGGCTAAATCCGGCACCTATCTCTTATACATTCCCGGTCTGGGAGACGTCCAATGAAACGCTACCTCTGGATAATTTCGCTGGTTTGTCTGCTCCTTCCAGGCTTGATCACCTATCTCTGGTTTTATTCCGGACCGTCGAGAACTGCGTCACCTGCCATGCCGGATTATTCCAATATTGATTTTCCCAAACCCGCTCTTTCCACTGAAATGCCAATACCCCGTTCCCCGCAAAAACCGGGAATAACGGTTTTGCTCGATCTTCAGCACCAGAATCAATACTCCATCTCAGAGATCGATCCTCTGGTACGGTATGTCGAAGCGTATGGCGGCGCCATTCAAATCACATCGGAACAAACCTTCCTCGATATCAGTCTGAAATCGGCGGATGTGTATATTTCCATCACCCCGATCATGCGATTCACACAACAAGAGATCACTCAGATCAGTCGCTTTGTTGACCGCGGCGGCAAGCTTGTTGTCATTACAGATCCCACCAGAAATTCGATGTCAGCTATGCCCATGATGGATCCCGGTGGTGGCGCGGGTACAACAATGTTGAGTGGTACTGACAATGCCAACCTGCTGCTGGAACCCTTTGATATCGCCTTCGCGGATGATTACCTGTACAACATGGTAGAAAATGAAGGAAATTTCCGGAATGTTTTCATAAACGAACTTGCTGATCATGATCTGAACGGTGGTATCGAACAACTGGTTATTTATGGTGGTCACTCCGTTACATCCGGCGGTAAACAACTTGCCAAAACCGGTGGAAATACTCTGTCTTCCACGAAAGAAGGCGATGAAATTTATTCGGTAATGGATCTTGTCGAATCCGGGGATGGCAGTGTTATCGCTCTTGGCGACCTGAGCCTGATCACTTCGGAATATGTGCTTTCGGCGGACAATCAGGTTTTTGTTAAGAATCTGGCCAAATTTATTACAGGCGATCCACGCGAGAAAACCCTGTTGGATTTTCCAGCACTATTCAATGGTGACATTGTTCTTCAACCAGCCGGAAAGATGGATGTAACAGGGGATTTGATTTCTGCCGTCTCGAACCTTGAAAGCTATTTCCAGTTACCCTCCGGCAGCCTGACCATCTCAAAAACCGATAGTAACTCAACCAACCGGATCGTTCTGTCAACGTTTGTGGAATCAAAAACCACGGCGGATATTTTGAAAGAATTGAAGATCAACCTTGCCCCGCGGATCGAAGATGACGGGGAAGATGCGGAAGAAACTCCGGATCCAACAGCAACACCCTCCCCCATACCTTCACAATCGCCAGAAATGATGGAAGACGGACCGGTAGGGACAACCACACCTGATTATCAAAGAACCATGGAAGCTTACTATGGAAAAGAGGATGAGGCCGATACCGGACCCGAAATAATTGAAATCCCCTACTTCGACCGGATTAAAACAAAAGATCTTGGTCTGGTAGGTTTGACCCGTTCCGGTGACAAGACGACTCTGATCGTCATGGCCGCGTCACCCTCCAAAATTCAGGCATTTGTCCGCAGTTTGGCAATCAGCGGATTAACAGGGTGTGTGGTTCACGATGACCTGGCCGCGTGTAAAGTGACAGATTTCGCGGTTCCCCCTCAGGGGTAATTATTTACCATACGTTTCGATCAGAGCCCGGGCGATAAGTCCGGGCTCTTCCATTAGCACCATATGGGTGGCTTCCGGAGCCGGGTAATAGCGAGCGTCCCGCAGGTGGGCAAGGATATCGAAAGTAACTTCTTCCGGATTGATACTGTCTTTTCCACCTGTCACCACAACAACCGGAGAATCCAGACTTTCCAACCACGGTCCGGCATTTTCGCGGGTAGCTATGGCATACTGTGCCATGGCAATTCCGCGTGGGTCTGTCTTTTGCATCACCGGAAGTATCTCTGTTCGAATATCGGCGCGATCGGTCAGTCGTTCAAGCATGGCCTGCACCAGGGAATCTGTCCGCCCTGCCAACGCATCCTTCCGGCTTTCCATACGGGCTGCCGCCCGATCCAGGGCATCCGTATCTACCCGGGTGGCGATCAACCCCAGCCCGCATAATCGATCGGCATAATCATGTGCCATGCTGGTAGCTATATATCCGCCCATGGAATGGCCGCATATGACCGCTTTGTCTATATTGAGCCGGTCCATCAGACGGATGACATCAGCCGCCATCTCAGATATGGTAGTTTCCGTCCCCGGTACAGGCGAACACCCGTGGCCGCGCAGATCCGGCAGCACACAGCGAAAAGACGTTTTCAGCAGGATCGCGGCAGGCAGCCAGGTAGTATGGTCAAGGGGGAAGCCATGCAGCAGAAGCAGCGGCTGCCCCATGCCTATTTCTACATACGAAAGGTCAACCGGATTTTCCGTCACGCGAATTTCCGTCAGATCGGGATATTATTCTCCCGGCAAGTTCAATGGCTTCATCCCGTGAGGCAATTTCACCAGCCGCCCGGGCTTCCTGAATTTCGTCCAGAATCTCACCAAGTTTTGGGCCGGGCGTTAGCTTGAATAAACGCATCAGGTCATCGCCGTTTACCAAACGCGACGGGGCAACCCAACTATCGCGCTCGTCAAACCAACCTTTCAGGTAAACAGCCACTTTGTCCAGTTCCTGTACCCAGGCATCCTGCTGCGGCATAAGGTTGGTCTTGGCCAGCGAATCAGCCAGGCTGAGGAAACAGGTATCCACACCTGCCTCTCCGGCCATCCGGTAATACCGGTACACATTCCGCCGGTCCGGCAATGGTTTGTGGTCAGAGTAATATCGGGGTTTCATATGACATGCCATCATAACAGACAGCATATTGACCTCCGCCTCACTGAATGCCATCGAAGTGGCGATAGTCCGTACCATGTCTGCCCCGATGACTTCATGCCGGTAGAAATGCGCCCGTCCATCGGGCGCTAATGCGCGGGTTCGCGGTTTAGCCACATCATGCAGTAAAGCCGCCAGCAGGTTCAGGCTTTTGCGGGTTCGGAAGGGGTTTAACCGGATGCGGTAATGGGTTTGAATTCCATCCCGAAACTGGCCGAGCTTACCGGCAGTCAACCCCAGCAATAAATTGCCGCCGTCATTGAGAAGGTCGGACGGTTGGAGAAACAGGTCAAGCAGCCGGTCAAGGTGACTGACCACAGCCAGGGTATGTTCCCATCCATCCATCGTATGAGGCAGTGATTGCTCCATACCTTTAAGAGGTATCAGGTCCGGCAGGAGATGGGATAGAACTTCGAATGAATCCAGCAGACGAATACCGCTGGCGGGATGCGGCCCATCCAGGAGTTTCAACAACTCATCACGCTTGCGTTCGGTAGAAACCTTATCAAGCAGCGGGCTGGCCGCGCGGATCAAGCTTGCCACCCCGGGCGCCAGGCGTAGATTGAATCCCAGAGACATGCGCGCCGCGCGAATCGTCCGCACGGGGTCGTTGACAAATGCGCTATCGGAACAGGGGCGCAAAACTTTGTCTTTCAAGTCCTGCAGTCCGTGGAGCGGGTCAGCGCCCGTGCCGGGTTCATGCAGCTTCAACGCCATCGCGTTGACGGTAAAATCCCGTGCCTTCAGGTCGTCATCCAACGCCGCAGCCTGAAACCGGGCAAGGTCGACCATGTAGCTCTGCCCGTCCAGTTCCAGCAGAATCCGGTAAATACCCCTCTCATCATCCAGCGTGAAGAACTTGCCGTCCAGCATGTCAGCGGCACGGCGGGCATAGTTGCGGGGATCTTGTGGAAAGATCAGGTCAATATCGTGGCACGGCTTTCCAGCCAGTTGATCGCGAACAACCCCGCCCACCAACCAGGCGCCGGCAGCCGGATCAATCACTTCGCGCAGTTTGCGCAGAAGCGGGGCTGTAGTATCTCTGACCGGTAGTTCCATGTGACCTGACCGGTTTACTCCGGTTGGAATTTTTCCAGATCAACCACGCCGATGAATGGCAGATTGCGGTAATAATCGTCAATATCCAGGCCGTACCCGAACACAAATTTGTTGGGGATGGGGAAGCCGGTGTATTTCACCGGAACGTCCACTTCGCGGCGTTCGGCTTTGTCAAGCAATGTGCAGACACACAGGCTGGCCGGATTACGGGTTTGCAGTAATTCAATGACCGACGCCAGTGTGTGGCCGCTGTCGATGATATCTTCCACGATGATCACATGCTTATCCTGAATGCTGCAATTCAGATCCAGGGTGATACGCACATTGCCGCTGGATTCACGGCCGCCGACACCATAGGACGAGACCGCCATGAACTCAATGGCAACCGGAACATCACGCCGCCGCGCAGAATGCAGATCATCTGGAGTTCTTTACCGGCGTAATCCTGGCTGATCTTCTTCCCCAGTTCAACGATCCGTTCCTGCAGTCTGTCTTCAGGTATTAAAACTTCCGCGAGAAAATCGTGATAATCTTTCATGAGATCCTTTATCAACCTTTAATATTTTACGTAAGGATTAACGGGGAACTTCATGATGCGCTCGGCAGCGGGCTTCGTACATTTCTGCCGCGCCGACAATTACCACCGGGTCGCTGTAACGCGCCGGTTTGCCGTTTACCAGCCGCTGGGTACGGCTGGCCGGTCCGCCGCAAACCATGCAGATCGCCTGCAATTTGTCTACACGCTCTGCTTTGGCCATCAACACGGGGATGCACCCGAACGGTTCGGCCCGGAAATCGGTATCCAGTCCGGCGATGATCACGCGGAGACCTCTTGAGATCAATTCGTCCACAACATCCAGAATGGCATCATCCAGGAACTGGGCTTCGTCGATACCCACCACGGTGGTATCCGGTTCAAGATACGCCAGAATTTCGCGCGCGGTCGAGATCGGCACAGCGTCAAACGCAGACCCCGCATGAGAATTGATCTGCTCCTGTGAGTAGCGCATATCTATAGCCGGTTTGTAAACCTGAACCTTCTTTTTCGCGATGACCGCCCTCCGGAGACGCCGGATCAATTCGTCCGTTTTACCGCAAAACATCGATCCACATACCACTTCTAGCGAGCCGATTGTCTCTGTCATGACATCCTCAGGGAGATTTTTGATTAATTCTATACCAAACAGGCCGTATGCATATTAAAAACTTCAGGCAGGTAAAAAAACTACCTGCCTGAAAAATTGTACTGTATCCGCAGCTTACGCGGCGACTTCTTCGGCGCCGGCCGGGAGTTCGTATCCCATCTGGCGGAGTTTTTTCTTGAGGTCGATCAGGGATTTGCGGCCGAAACCTTCGATGGCCAGAACAACATCTTCGCCCTCAGCCAGCTTGTCGATGAACTGGCCGACATTGGAAATGCCGGCTTTTGACAGAGCATCGGTCGGGCGGGTGCCCAGAGCCAGCTCAGCAATGGCGCGCTCGGGGGAGACTTTGGCGGTCTCGCGAGCTTTCTTGGTGTCGACCATTTCCTGGCGGGCTTGCAGCTTCTTATAGAAGCGGTCGACCTGGCCTTCAACGTCCAAGAGACGCTGCTGCTGTCCGGTGAAGAACGGGTGGCATTTTGAGCACACCTCGGTGTGGATAACTTTTCGGGTGGAACCGGTGGTCCAGGTATTGCCGCAGGCACAAATCACCTGCGCGTCAGTGTAATATGTTGGGTGGATACCCTTTTTCATAACGAACTACCATCCTTTCAAAGGAATTGACTGCATCCGGCACTCCAGTCTGTGGATGACGGTGCAGCAGCCTTGCCTTTTGTGTTACGCCGCTACTGCTTCAACAATAGGGTCAACCGAAACCATTTTCTGGCCATTCGGCAGGGTGGCGAACACTACGACACCTTCAGCAATCGCGAACAGGGTATCGTCTTTACCGATATCGACGTTGCGACCGGGTTTAATACGGGTTCCACGCTGGCGCACGAGGATGTTACCGGAGAGAACATGTTCCCCGGCGAACTTCTTCACGCCCAGCCGCTGTGCATTACTATCGCGTCCGTTGCGGGTTGAACCGCCGCCTTTTTTATGTGCCATTGTTCCTACTCCATTTCAATCGTGTTGATCATCAAGCGGGTATACTTTTCGCGATGACCAGTTTTGACACGGATGCGTTTCTTGGGGCGGTATTTGAAGACCACCAGTTTCGGACCTTTGAATTCTTCTTCCACTGTGGCTTTGATCGCGGCGCCTTTAACGCTCGGCGTGCCGACTTTGACGGTGTCTCCGTCAACAACCAGAAGAACCGAATCCAGTTTAATTTCCTGGCCGGCTTCTATGTTCATGCGGTCCACTTCGATAGTGGAACCTTCGACGGCTTTGTACTGCTTACCGCCGCATTCTAAAATTGCATACTTCATTAGCCTCTCCAATCTTCACTTCGCCGTAATCCGTGTCCTGTTTCGTTGACCCGTTCACGGGGAAGTTGGGGATGAAAACCGCCGGTCTCCCGGCGGTTTGATCACTCGGGATTATATCCCATCTCGTGACGTCTTTTTTACGTCACCAGTGCCTCCACGGAGATTCGAACTCCGGTTTTAGCCTTGAAAGGGCTGCGTCCTGGTCCCCTAGACGATGGAGGCAACGGACAGAATTTTACCAGATAGTACCCTACGGTCAAGGATTTTTCAAGGCAATTTTCATCCAATTTTTCCAGCAAAATTCAGCAGACTGGCCAAAGCCAGCACACCGAACACCGTGATGACCGCGCCCGATACCCTGTTTACCCAGATCAATCCGGTTGTATTGAATTTTTGTCGGAACAGCCCCACTCCGGCGGAAAGGCACAACCACCACAGACCGGACCCGATCACCACGCCAAATACCAGCAGCCCGGCAGCGGCGTACCCTCCCCCGGTATTTGCCAGCCCCATACCGGCAAAGATCGCCGCGAAAGAGAGGATGGTCATCGGGTTGGTGACGGTAAGGAAGAAGGTTGACAGGTAGTCGCCAAAGAGCGTGGAATTGGAAGATGCCGAAGCCGCTTCATCCGCCGGTTTGGATAGCAGTGTTTTTACTCCAAGGTAAACGAGGAACAACCCGCCGATCAAGCGCAGCCAGAATTGCTGGCTCACCAGGAAACTGGAGATAAAGGTCAACCCGAAGGCTGCCACGCAGCCGTACAGGCCGTCGGCTGTCGCCGCGCCCAACCCGGAGACCAGGCCCGAAAGCCGTCCATTGCTGATCGTTCGCCGGATGCACAGCACCCCGATCGGCCCGACCGGCGCGGCGATGGAAAATCCCATGATGATGCCCCTGATGATGACCGGTAGTTCCATGATAGCCCCGTTATCTGATGAGATGTTCGAATAATAAAAACAATATAGTATAGTGCATCGATAAAATAGCATCCAGTACCCCTTGGGGTAATTTCCTGAATGCATATAATTAATCCATGAGTGATGATGACCGAATGAAGAAAATTGACCGCACTGTGATATCGGTGGTCACAAGGGAAGAAGCGCACCGGCAAGATATCGCCTACTGGAAATCCCGTACACCGGAAGAACGGCTTGAAGCATTGGAGAGTTTGAGGCAGACATTTTATTGGTATGATCCGGCTGTCACTCACATGGTGAAAGTATTGGAAGTCGTGGAAAGAAAATAATCACCTAATAGTTGGTTAACTAAAACAAGCCTCTTACCGGTTCCCTGCACACCGCTGACTCATACCCCGGGTTACTGACATACGGTCCCACCGGATAGGCTTCCATTAACTCCGCCCTGAACGGTAACAGAAGCCGCACCAAATCCGCCCCCTGCCCGCCTGCCACCCAACTCCAGGCGTCATCCTTCGTGAGCATCACCGGCATACGTTCATGCACCGGCGCGACAATCTCATTAGCCGAGGTTGTGATGATCGTGCAGGTCTTCAACGGTTCCACTTCCCCGCCCGGTGACCATATCTCCCAGAGCCCGGCAAACGCGAACGGACGGCCGTCTTTCCTTTTGAAGTAAAACGGCTGCGTCTTCCCTTTACCGGAAGCCGGTTTCTGCCATTCATAGAACCCGTCCGCGAAGATCAGGCAGCGCCGTTTCTGGAACGCGTTGCGGAAGGATGGTTTCTCCGCCAATGTTTCCGCACGCGCGTTGATCAGTTTATTTCCGATAGCCTCGTCTTTGGCCCACGAAGGGACAAGTCCCCAGCGCAGCCATTCCGCTTTACGGGTGGCTGCATCCACCGCCGCCAGTACCGGCTGGCTCGGGGCAACGTTGTAACGCGGCTCCCAGTCAATGGGCAGCTCGCCCAACCCGAGTTCGTCACTCAGGTCAGCCAGTTCAAATGAGATCGTAAACCGTCCGCACATATTTTAAGTATAGCCTTGATTTGCCCCTGACTTTCATTAGAGGATACAGCCGTGCCAAATTCCTTCGGTATAATTGCGTCATTCTTACAGATAAAGAGGGACTCATGCCCAACCCTATCGTTGAATGCATTCCCAATTTTTCCGAAGCACGCCGCCCCGAAGTGGTGGAACAGATCCTCTCCGCCATCCGTTCTGTAGACGGGGCCAGCATCCTTGACCACAGCTCCGATACCGACCACAACCGTACCGTGGTGACATTCGTCGGCGCGCCGGCCGCGGTGGAAGAAGCCGCGTTCCAGGCGATCAAGACCGCCGCTAAACTCATCGACCTTGACCACCACACTGGCGAGCATCCCCGCCTTGGTGCCACCGATGTCGTCCCCTTTGTGCCCATCAGCGACGTCACCATGCAGGATTGCGTGGAGATGGCCCGCCGCGTGGGTAAACGCGTCGGCGATGAGTTGACCATTCCTGTATATCTATACGAATCAGCCGCCACCCGCCCCGAACGCCAGAACCTTGAGAACATCCGCCGCGGCGAATACGAACTACTCAAGACGGAGATCGGCGTCAACCCCGAACGCAACCCGGATTTCGGCCCGGCCAGACTAACCCCGGCCGGCGCCACCGTTATCGGCGCGCGCGCCCCGCTCATTGCCTACAATATATACCTGACCACCGATGACGTCACCATAGCGCAGAAGATCGCCAAAGCGGTGCGCAACTCATCCGGCGGTTTCCGATTTGTCAAAGCCCTGGGATTGCTGGTGGAAGGCTGTGCCCAGGTTTCCATGAACCTCACTAACTACCGGCAGACGCCCGTCTTCCGTGTGATGGAAGCTGTAAAAACCGAAGCCGCCCGCTACGGCGTGGCTGTTCACCACAGCGAACTCGTCGGCCTGATCCCGCAGGATGCCCTGCGCGATTCCGCTGTGTGGTACCTGCAACTTGACGGCTTTCAGACCGAACAGATACTGGAAGAAAAGCTCAACGCATCGCATTCCGGATCCACGTCTGCGCCTTCCATCCCCGGCAAGGATTTGCTCGACAACCTCGCCGCCGGAACGCCCACCCCGGGCGGAGGCGCCGCGGCTGCCTATGCCGGTTCCGCCGCCGCCAGCCTGGCAGGTATGGTCGCCCGGCTGACCGTTGGCAAGAAGAAATACGCGGCTGTGGAAGCCCGCATGTGGCAGATCATTGACGAAGCCGAAGCGTTGCGCGCCCAACTCCTGAATACCATGCAGCTGGATTCAGCCGCTTTTGAAGCCTGGATGGCAGCCAACCGGCTCCCCAAAGAAACGGAAGAACTGCAATCCGCCCGCGCGGCCGCTGTGGAAGCGGCCACCCGCTCCGCCATTGAAATTCCTCTGCAAACTTCCGCGCAAGCATTGCAGGCCATGAAGCTGGCGCGTGAAGTGGCGGAGACCGGCAACCTGAACGCCATCTCTGACGCCGGTTCCGGCGGCGAACTCGCGCTGACGGCTATCACGGCGGCCGGCTACAACGTACGCATCAACGCCCCCGGTCTGGCTGACCGTGACGCGGCGGAGGGGTACATAAAGAAAGCCCGTGAGATCGAAACGCAGGCCCATGAGGTGATTGCCAGCCTGCGTGCCACATTATCCACCCGCGGGAATTTCCCGCTCGAATAAAACAAAAGAAAAACTGAGGAGCTCGACATGGGACTGAAATCGGATACCTGGATCCGCAAAATGGCTGTGGAACATAAGATGATCGAACCCTTCGCGGATCGCCAGGTCCGGCAGGGGGTCATTTCATACGGCGTGTCTTCTTATGGCTATGATATCCGCGTGGCGGATGAATATAAGATCTTCACCAACGTCTATTCCGCTACGGTTGATCCGAAGGCATTCGATCCCCGTTCCATGGTCGATTTCAAGGGCGAGGTCTGCACTATTCCCCCCAACTCATTTGCCCTCGCCCGCACTGTGGAATACATGCGCATCCCGCGCAATGTGTTGACCATCTGCCTCGGCAAAAGCACCTACGCACGCTGCGGCATCATTGTCAACGTCACGCCCTTTGAACCGGAATGGGAAGGGTATGTCACCCTCGAGATCAGCAACACCACCCCCCTCCCTGCCAAGATCTATTCCAACGAAGGCATCGCCCAGGTGCTTTTCTTTGAAGGCGACGAACCCTGCGAAATTTCCTATGCCGATAAAAAAGGCAAATACCAGGGGCAGCAGTCCATCGTTCTGCCTAAACTCTAAACCGGATACTTTGTAAACTTCCTTGGAAAAAAAGCCGCCTTTTCCTTCTCTACAGATCACGCCGCCGTTTGGCGGTGTGCTGTTTGAAGCCGTCCTTTTACTGGCGGCTTTCTGGCTACTGGGAGAGGCTGTGATCCGCCTGGGCGTGGCAATCAACCTTTGGCCCGAACCATTGTTGGGCACAGCCAATGCCGAGATGGATATCAAGATCCAGGCTCTGGACCGCATCGCGCGTGAAAAGCCTGTGGATTGCATTTTCCTGGGCAGTTCCCAATTGGACACAGCCATCAATCCGGCGGTATTCTCGGAAGAATACCGGAGCCTGACCAGCGAATCACTGAATTGCTACAACTTCAGCCTTGGCACACTGACAGCCGGCCCCGCAGGCAAGATCGCCGCCATCCTGGTCTACCGCTACCATCCGAAAGTCCTAGTGACCGGAATCTCCGCGCGTGACTTTTCACGCGATTTCGGTGAACTGGCCCGCCCGCTGATGTCAGACCCATGGGTGCGTGAAAAGCTGGCGGACCCCAACCCGGGCGGCTGGCTTACGGACCACTCGCTTTTCTACCGGTATCTTGGGCAGGCGCGCAACCAGCTCAATCCCGATTACATGCAATTCTACGCGCGCCTCAGGCGCGAACTGGCGCCGGATGGGTTCCTGCAATACGGCGGGAACGACCTGACCATCGACACGGAAGAGTTCATCCCGAAATTCAAACTTCACGCGGAAGACCTCTCCGGGCTGGATGAGGTCATGGCCATGAAAGACCAGGGTGTTCAGGTTATCCTGTTGGAAGTGCCCGTTTATCCCGATTTCCTTCCGAATTATGTGGAAGGCGATTCAGTTAAATATTTCAGTGAATTCCGGGAACCGGTTCAAAAACGGGTGGATGTGTACGGAGTACCCTTCGTCTATTCCCAGGAAGATATTGGCACATTCATTTCGGGTTCACGCTGGAATGATGTGAAACACCTGAATACGCAAGGCGCGGAAGTCTTCAGCCGGTGGTTCGCGAAACGCGCGGCGGAGATCATTCAATCGGATGCCGGTGGGCAGGTTTCGATGAGGGCAAATGGAGATCATTAGCCCGGCTTTCGCCATCTTTCTGGCCTGCACCCTCGCTGTCTACCACATTCTGCCCACGCGCGGACAGAATACATGGCTTCTCGCCTGTTCGCTGTATTTCGCGGCGTCCTGGCGCTGGGAATTCGCGGCTATCCTGGCGGTATCCATTATGGTCAATTACCTGCTCGGGATCCGCATCGCCCTGTCAGAGCATCACCGGAAGGGTTGGCTGGTTCTCGGGATTCTACTTAACGCGGCTGGGCTGGTTTTCTTCCGCTTTGCCGCGGCCGGATGGATCGACCTGCTTTTCCGCGCTCTGGCTGGAAACAGCCCGTTTACCACCCGGATCCTGCTGCCCATCGGGTTTTCTTTCTATACATTGCAGGCAATTTCATACCTGACGGATGTTTCACAGAAGCTCATTAAAGCGGAAGAGGATCCGGTGAACTTTGGGGTCTACCTGGCGTATTTCCCGCGTATCCTCTCAGGCCCAATCGAACGGGGGAAAGTTTTCCTCCCGCAATTGCACGCTGACCGTATCGTGCGCAACGATACTCTGGCGGAAGCAGGCTGGCTCATCCTGGCTGGTCTGTTCCGCAAGCTGGTGATCGCCGGGGCGCTTTTCCCGCTGCTGCCCGAAGGTGTGTTTACCCGTCCGCTGGAATTCGCTTTATCCGACCGGTGGATTGCGTTGCTGGTGTACGGTTTCTGGCTGTACAACGATTTCGCCGGATACACGTCAATCGCGCGGGGCGTCAGCCTGTTGTTCGGCATCCGGCTGTCACCCAATTTCAAACAGCCGTTCTTCTCACGCAACATGCTGGATTTCTGGAACCGCTGGCACATGAGCCTGTCTTTCTGGCTGCGTGACTTCATTTTCTTCCCCATCCAGCGCGCGTTGGTGCGCCGCAAGTTGACAACCGGCCATCCTCTGCGCGTTGTCCTCCCGCCTTTGGTCACCATGCTGGTTAGCGGACTCTGGCACAATGCCACCATCTCGTTGATGACCTGGGGTTTACTCCACGGCCTGTATCAGATTTTCGACCATCTTTCAGCCACTCGCGCCAGCCGCAACAATCCGGAGAAGCCATCCAACTGGAAGAAGGCCGCGTTGTCTTTGCGTGTCTATCTGCTCCTGCTGCCGACCTGGGTATTGTTCGCCACCGGCGGGTTGAAGCTGGCGGTGCAGTTCATACAATCGTTGGCCGCGGGCGGTGGTTTGACCCGCGTCCGTCCGCTGGAGCTCATTGCCCCGATTGCCGCCCTGTTAGTTTCCTTTGCCCTCGATGTGCTCCAGGATAAGAACGGCGAAGAGTATGCCGTAAAAAATCTAAACCGGATCAGGCAATCCGCCTGTGTGGCGGTGATGATTATGTGTATAGTATTAAGCAACCTGTGGAGCAATGTCCCCTCGGCTTCATTTGTTTATCAGGGTTTCTAATCCAATCTGAAGGAAGTAAACATGTCTGAAAACTGGTACCAGAATGCCATTTTTTATGAATTAAATGTGCGCGCGTTTCGTGACAGCAACGGTGACGGCAAGGGCGACCTGCCCGGTGTGATCGAAAAGCTGGATTACCTGAAAGACCTCGGTGTGGATTGCATCTGGCTGCTTCCGATCTACCCCTCCCCGTTGAAAGATGACGGCTACGATATCGCGGACTTTATGCACATCCACCCGGATTTCGGCAGCGTGGAAGATTTCAAGCGGCTGATGGATGAAGCCCACAAACGCGGAATGCATGTCATCGCGGACCTGGTGCTCAACCATTGCTCCGACCAGCACCACTGGTTCCAGTCCGCGCTGAAAGACCCTTCATCCAAATACAAAGATTACTTCGTGTGGAGCAAGACCGGTAAAGAATACGCCGATACACGCATCATCTTTCTGGATACCGAACCCTCCAACTGGACCTACAGCCCGGAAGTCGGCGAGTATTACTGGCACCGCTTCTACGCGTCACAGCCCGATTTGAATTACCGCAACCCCGCCCTGCAGGAAGAGATGATCAACACCATGCGCTACTGGGCTAGCCTGGGGTTGGACGGTTTCCGCGCGGATGCCGTGCCCTACCTGTTTGAGCAGGAAGGCACCAATTGCGAGAACCTGCCGGAAACCCATGAGTTTTTGAAAAAGATCCGCGCGATCCTGGATAAGGAATACCCCGGCCGCATCCTGCTGGCCGAAGCCAACCAGTGGCCCAATGACGTGCGTGAATACTTTGGCGATGGTGACGAGTTCAGCATGGCCTTCCACTTCCCGTTGATGCCGCGCATTTACATGTCCATGAAAAAAGGTGACCCGGCTCCCATCCGCTGGGCACTGGAAAACACCCCGGCCATCCCGGATGGCTGCCAGTGGTGCACCTTCCTGCGCAACCACGACGAACTTACCCTCGAGATGGTCACAGAAGAGGAACGCCAGTGGATGTGGCAGCAGTACGCGCCGGACCCGAAAATGAAGCTCAACCTGGGCATCCGCCGCCGCTTCGCCCCGCTGTTGGACAATGACATGGAAAAGATGAAACAGGCCAACGCCATTTTGTTCTCTCTCCCCGGCACCCCCATCATCTACTATGGTGATGAGATCGGCATGGGCGATAACATCGACCTGTTCGACCGCAATGGCGTACGCACCCCCATGCAGTGGTCGGCCGCCTCCAAAAATGCCGGCTTCTCAGAAGGATCAAACCTGTACGCCCCGTTGATTAACAGCCCTGACTATTCGCCGGCGAAGGTCAATGTGGAAGACCAGCAAAAGGACCCGGGATCCATGCTGCATTTCATGAAACACATTGTGAAACTGCGCAGGGAACGTCCCTTCCTTGCCGGCAGCAACATTCAGTTCGTAGAAAACACCAGCGCGGCCACCCTGTGCGTGATGCGCGAAGGTGACGGCCGTCGCATGCTGGCCATGCATAACCTGGGCGAAAACAGCGCCTACGTCACATTACCCGAGGCGCTGAATTTCAAGCCCAAAATGGAACTACTGACCGGTACACCAGTTCCCCCCGGATTGAAAACCTACAAATTGGCACCCCACCAGTCCGCCTGGCTGGAGTGATCCGGTCAGATAACCCGCATAACCAACCCCTCATCCGGAGAGAGATCAATGAGTGAGGGGTTTATTTTTCCTGACCGGTCCATGCCGGTGGAGACGATGATCTCCAGATTGCCGAACCTGTGAAGGTCAAAGCGCGCGGTCGTCTCACCCATATTCAGCGCGACGATGATCTTTTCAGCTTCATATTCACGTAAATAAACGAAACACTCCGGCGGCACAGGATCAACGGACTGGTACGATCCGGATTGTAAGGCTTTGGAGAGTTTCCGGAATGCGAGCAATTTCCGGTACAGATTTAACATGGAGGCCGGATCTTTCAATTCCGATTCCATGTTTATTGTCTTATAGTCATCCGCCAGCGGCAGCCAGGGTGTGGCGCCTTCCGCCGTGAAACCGGCATTTGGCCCGGCCGTCCACTGGTTGGGTGTGCGGTTCTGGTCACGCCCTGTTCCGGGGACACGTTTGCCCCACGGGTCTTTCTGCTCTTCCAACGGGATCTCCACATTGGTCTGGCCGAATTCATCGCCGTTATACAGGGTGGGTGTGCCGCGCAGGGTCAGCAGTAACATCGCCGCCTGCCGCGCTTTGGCCGGGCCGTAGCGTCCGGCCAGCCGGGGTTCGTCATGGTTGCCCAGCACGTAGTTGGGCCAACCCCAATCCGGGGTCACCTTTTCGACGGCTTCAATGATCTTGCGGAATACCTGGGCTTTCCACGGCGCCACCAGCAAGGCAAAATTAAACGGCATGTGCAGTTCGTCATTGTTCTGCCCGTAGTAAGACGCCCATTCCTTCCAGTCTTTCAGATGGATCTCGCCCACCGAGTAACGCGGCGGAGAATACGAATCCAATATGACGCGCAGCTCATGGCAGATCTTATGCACATCCGGATGACCCTTGTCATACAGGTGGACGATCGAACCGTAATCCCCGGTGGGTTTCAACTCGCCCTGCGAGTTATCCGTGTTCTTCGGATTGTCCCTAAACTCAGGATCCTTCATGATGTAATGGGCAACATCAATACGGAAGCCATCCACGCCGCGGTCAAGCCAGAAGCGGTAGACGTCAAACATAGCTTTCTGCACGTCGGGATTACGCCAGTTTAAATCAGGCTGCTCTTTTAGGAATGAATGCAAATAATACTGCCCGGTCTTCTCGTCCCATTCCCAGGCGGAGCCGCCAAAAACAGCCAGCCAGTTGTTGGGTTCTTTGCCGTCGGGTTTCGCGTCACGCCAGGTGTACCAGTCGCGTTTGGGGTTGTCACGGCTGGAGCGCGATTCAACAAACCACGGGTGGCGGTCGGATGTATGGTTGGGAACAATATCAATAATGACTTTCAGTCCGCGCTCGTGCGCCGCGGAGACAAGCCGGTCAAACGTGGCCAGGTCACCGAATTCGGGGTTGACGTCGCAATAATCGGAAACGTCATACCCGAAATCCGCCTGCGGAGACGGGTAAAAAGGTGACAACCAGATGGCGTCCACACCAAGGGTTTTCGCCAGATAGTCAAGCCGGTTGATCACACCCTGCAGATCGCCAATCCCGTCGGCGTTACTATCCTGAAAACTGCGCGGATAGATCTGATATACCACACCACTTTTCCACCATAAGGTAGGTTTATTTTCCATAAAAAATCTCCTGCTTTAAATCCTCAACAGACAATGAGACCATCTGTGAATCTTTTCTGATGATCACATCAATCAAACCGGTAAGTTTTTGGGGTTATCCTTTAATCAACAGATCCGAAATCATATCACGGCTGGTTTTCATGTCAGCTTCCTCCAGCCCCTGAAGGATCAATGGCCCCTGATAGACGGACTTTTTCAATAGTTTTATAAAACCGGGGTAATCAATTTTTCCTTTTCCAGCCGGCACCCGCTGCGCATCACCCGTCTGGTCTTTCCATCCGGAAAGATCGCTGATATGGATAAGCGCAATCCGGTCACTTAACAATGAAAACGCGTTTGTATAAATCTCCAATTGTTGGTCTATGGTATCAGGAGTCAGCAGGTTTACGGGGTCAAGTACAACCTTCAGATTCTCGGAATCCACCTGCTCTATCAACCGAATGGCCTTATCCAGCGAATTGACAATATTCGATGCTTCAGGTTTAAACGCGAGGATGACCGAGTTGGTTTCCGCGATCTTGATCAGGCGTGACATGGTATTTACCATAGC